>NZ_ATHI01000006.1 GCF_000422245.1 Alkalidesulfovibrio alkalitolerans DSM 16529 | reverse complement strand
GAGGCCTACTTCCTGCCGATCCTTTCGCTCGGCCGCGAGGCCGGAGCGCCCCAGGCCGCGAACATGGTCCTGCTCGGCGCGCTGTGCGCGGCCGACCGCCTGCCCTTCGGCCTGTCGCGCCTGGCCGAGACCATCCGCACCAGCATGTCCCCGAAACTACACGATATAAACCTCAAGGCCATCGAATTGGGCGCGCGCGCCCTGTGCGAGGCCAAGGCAGCCTGATTCCTCATGGAAAACACCCTCTCCTCGCTCAATTCCCAGGTGGTCATGGGCACCCTGAAACGGGTGCTGGCCGAGATCGGTCCGGGAAACGCCCTGCAGCCGAGCATGAAGTCTCTGCTGCGGGTCCTGGCCGAGAACATGGGCTACAAGCGCGCCTTCCTGGCCATCTTCGACCAGGAGACGGGGACTTTGAAAATCGGTTTGACCCACACCCAGCCCAAGATCAGCCAAGCCACCTACACCCCCGGCCAGGGCGTCATCGGCCAGGTCTTCGAGTCCGGTTCGAGCCTCGTGGTGCCCCGCATGAAGGACCATCCCGAGTTCCTGAACCGGGCCTTCGGCCGTCCGCCAGAAGAATTGTCCTCGCTGGCCTTCATCTGCGTTCCCGTGACCAACGTCACGCCGGATACGCGCGAGATCGAGGTCCTGGGCACCCTCTCCGTGGACCTGCCCGCCCTGCCCCGCGACATCCTGGAGGAGCACCGCCAGTTCCTGGAGGTCGTGGCCGGGCTGATCGCCAAGCAAGCGGCGCTGCTCCAGGAGGAGATGGCCCTGCAGCAGCGCCAGATATCGGCCCAGGCCCTGAGCGGCGAAGAAACGACCTTCATGATGCCCAACATCGTCGTCTCCTCCAAATCCATGCGCGTGGTACTACAGCAGATCAGCCAAGTGGCCAACTCGCGCGCCACGGTGCTGCTGCGCGGCGAATCCGGCACGGGCAAGGAGCTTCTGGCCGAGGCCATTCACGCCGCAAGCCCCCGCGCCCAGGCCCCGCTCGTCAAGCTCAACTGCGCGGCCCTGCCCTCGGAACTCATTGAATCCGAACTCTTCGGCCACGAGAAAGGCGCCTTCACCGGCGCGGTGGCCCAAAAGAAGGGCATGTTCGAGCAGGCCAACAAGGGCACGCTGTTCCTGGACGAAATCGGCGAACTCTCGCTGGAAGCCCAGGCCAAGGTGCTGCGGGCCATCCAAGAGAAGGAGATCCAGCGCCTGGGCAGCGAGCAGACCATCAACGTGGACGTGCGTCTGGTCACGGCCACGCACCGTCCGCTGGAGGAACTGCTGCGCGACGGCCGCTTCCGCGAGGACCTCTACTACCGCATCAATGTCTTCCCGATCTTCATTCCGCCCCTTCGGGAGCGGCGGGAGGACATCCTGCCCCTGGTCGAGCACTTCCTCGACCTGTTCTGCAAGGAATACCAAAAGACCATCCGGCGCATCTCCACCCCGGCCATCGACATGCTCACGCAGTACCACTGGCCAGGAAACGTGCGCGAGCTTCGCAACTGCATGGAGCGCGCGACCCTGATTTGCGACGAGGAGGTCATCCGCTCCTACCACCTGCCGCCGAGCCTTCAGACCTCGGAGTCCTCGGCCACGGACATGGACCTCTCCTTTGGCGAGGCCGTGGCCAAGTTCGAGCAGGAGATCCTGGTGGACGCGCTGAAGAAGGCCAAGGGCAACATGCTCCAGGCCGCGCGCGACCTGCGCGTCAGCTACCGCATCGTGAACTACAAGGTGAAGAAGTACCGCATCGATCCGCGCAAGTTCGTCACCGTGCGCCGCCGCGCAAGCGGCAAGAGCGCGGCCACAGGGACGTGAGCCGGACGGCCCACCCCGCCCCGAACATTGAAGGCCCCTGGTCCGATGGACCAGGGGCCTTTTCATTATTCCACGGGGATGAACGGCGTGCGGCTGTTCAGCCGGGCTGCCGGGCGTTCGCCCTGAAAAGCCTCGGCCCAAGCGGCGTGTCTTCCAGGCGGAAGCCGTGATCACACAGGCGCTCGCGCAGTCCGTCGGCGAGGGCGAAATCCTTTGCGGCCCGGGCCTCCTCGCGCTCGCGAACGATGGCGCGGACCTCCGGCGACCATGCGCCCTCGGCCAGGGGCACGGCCTCGCGGTCGAGGATGCCGAGCACGGCGTCCACCTCTTCGAGCGCGGCAAGCGCCCTCTCCGCGCCAGCGCCGATGCCACCCGCCGCCAAGCGGCCGTTGACCGCCTTGATGAAGGCGGAGAACGCGGGCCAGAAGCGATGCAATGAAAGATCGTCCTCCATGGCGGCGGAAAACGCGGCCCGAAGCGCGGCCGCCTCGTCGCCCACATCGCCGGGCAGGCCGCTGGCCGCGCCTTTGCCCGGAGACTGCGCGGCAAGATGCAGGGCCGCGTAGAGGTCCTGCGCCTTGCCCCGGTTGCGCCGCCACATGGCCAAGCCTTGCGGCGCGGTGGTCAGCGCCTTGCGGTAGGAGGTCGAGAGTAGCCAGACGCGCAGGTCGCGCGGGTCGGCCTCGCCGGACAATTCGGGCAGCCCCTGGGAGGTCTCGCCGCACTCCTCGCGACCGCACACAGGCCCGGCCACGGCCCAGACCGACGGCCGCATCCCGGCCGCGCGGCCGAAAATGGCCGCGAAATTCTCCAGATGCGGGAAGCGGTGCGCCTCGGCGGCCAGGACCACATCCACGGAGGGCAGGTTTTCCACGGCCGCGGCCGCAAGCTGCAAGAACCAACTCGGCCGCACCTTGCCCCACTGCGTGTCCAAGACCTCTCCGGCCTTCAGATCGGCCAGGGAAGCGCGCTTGAGCAAGGTGAAGTCCAGGGGGTTGTCCTTGGCGTAGGCCGCGAGATCCACGGTATGGCCGATCTTCAGGCCCGTGGTGTCGGCATGCGCGGTGCGGCCGTAATCGCGCTCGCGCGTGACGTCGAAATAGACGCTGCGAAGCTTCTCGTAGGCCAGCCCCCGGCCGAGCAAGGCCGTGGTCAGGCCAAGGGCGCGATCCATGGACGCGGAAGCCAGGACGAAACGCACCTGCTCGCCCACGCCGAGCCGCGCGGCCTGCTCGCGCACCCGCCCAAGCGACTCCTCGGCAAAGGCGGCGCGGGACAATCCAGCCTGACGCGCGGCCGAAAGGGCGCGGTCGTCCATGTCGGCCAGCGGCACCACGGCCGTGGCCTTGCCGCCGCGCGCGGCCACAGCCCGGCACAGCGCGTCGGCCGTGACGATGCGCCGCCAGGACTCGGCGTCGCAAAGCGCGTCGAGCGACGGCCCGGGCGTGAAGATGCCAAGGCCCCCCTGCCCTGCGGGCAGCACCTGTGCCGCGCCGGAGGAGATGTCGAAGAGCGCGGGTCCCGTGCGCTCGGCCGTGGCGAAGAGGGTGGTGGAAAGATAGCGCTCGCCGCTGTCGGGGCAGATGAAGACCACGAGGCTGCCGGTCCTGCCCTCCCGGGCGAGGCTTTCGGCCAGACGCGCGGCCACGGCCGCGGCCGCGCCACTGCTCATGCCCACAAGCAGCCCCTCCTCGCGGGCCATGCGACGGGCCATGGCGAAGGCCTCGTCGTCCGCCACGGTGGCCACCTCGTCGGGCACATGCTTGTCCCAGATGCCCGGCGGATAGGACTCCTGCATGTTTTTCAGGCCCTGGATGCGATGCCCTGGCCGTGGCTCCACGGCGATGATCCGGATGGCCGGGTTGAACTCGCGCAGCCGCTTGCAAAGCCCCATGGCCGTGCCCGTGGTGCCCAGGGTGGCCACGACGTGCGTCACGCGGCCGTCGGTGTCCTCCCATATCTCCCTGGCCGTGCCGTGGTAATGCGCCGCGATGCTCGCCGGATTGTTGAACTGGTCCATGAGCACGTAGGTTTCGGGATGCTCCCGAGCCAGGCGATAGGCCTCCTCGATGGCCCCGTCCGTGCCCATGTGGCCGGGCGTGAGACGCAGCGTGGCCCCGTAGGCGCGCATAATGCGCTTGCGCTCCTCGCTGGCCGACTCGGGCATGAGCAGCATGAGCTTGTAGCCCTTCACGGCGCAGACCATGGCCAGACCGATGCCCGTGTTGCCGCTGGTGGCCTCGATGACCGTCTTGTCCGGGGTCAGCTCGCCCGAGGCCTCGGCCGCCTCGATCATGGCCAGGGCCACGCGATCCTTGATGGAGCCGCCGATGCTTTTGGCCTCGACCTTCGCCAAAAGACCGACGCCGGGCGCGGGGTTGATGCGCCGCATGCGCACGAGCGGCGTGCGTCCTACGAGTTCCAGGGGATTGGAATGGATCATGCAATCAGTCCGGCGTTTGATACGGCAGTTCATCCGGCAACGGCCCTGGCATCCGACTCCAGGGGCCATGGACCGGGCAATCGACACGCGTCGTGCGGCACGTCAACGTCTAGGGGAAAACCCACGTCGGCGCAAGACGCCAAAAGACCACGGGAAAACGCCATGAAGCTCTACCAGTTCCTCAAGGAGAACCTCGACGTCCTGAAGGAGACCTCCCCCGGCTTGCACGCCTGGCTGTGGTCCCAGGAATACGACATGCAGACCCTTGAGACGTCCATCTTTCAGAACGAGCACGGGACGCTCGACTGGCGCATGCAAAACGGCCAGGGCCTTTTCGAGCCAGCGCCGCCCGTGGCTTACTACAACGCCTGGCAGCCCGGCGAGAAGGCCGAACAGAGCGCCACCGTGCTCATCGGCTGCAACCTGGGCTACGGCGTGAACCACGTGCTGATGACCACCCCTCCCTCGCACAAGGTGTTCGTGCTCGAACCGCGCGCCGAAATGCTCCTGGCCTGCCTCGGACAGACCGACTACCGCGAGTTCATCCGCGCCGGGCGGCTGCGTTTCGTGGCACCGCTCGAAAGCGAGCTTCAAGAGATGGTGCGCGGCCTGGATTTGCAATTCCTGTTCGGCCGCGTGGTCGTGCGCGAGGACCTGCCCAGCCGTCAGATCGGACCGGAGTACGCCCACTGGATCCACCGCTGTCGGGCGCGCCTGGAGAGCTTCTCCGTGGAGATGACCACCCTGCGCCTGCAGCAGGACACCATGGTCGGCAACGAACTGAAGAACTTCGCCCGGGCCGCGAACGACGGCTCGCTCATGCCGCTCAAGGGAATGGGCGATGGACTTTCCGCCGTGCTCTTCGGCACGGGTCCCTCGCTCATGCGTTTCACGGAACACTTCCAGGGAACGCCCAGGGCGCTTCAGGTATCCTCGCTGCAGGCCCTGCCCAGTTTGCAGAAAAACGGCATCAAGCCGCACTTCTGCCTGGCCATCGACTATTCCACGGGCATGCGCCAGATTTTCAAGCGCCTGGACGCGGACGCCGCCAGGGACGTGCCGCTCATCTACTCGACCAAGATGGACCCCAAGGCGCTTGCCGCCTATCCCGGCCCGACCATCCCCCTGTGGACGCTCGGCGGCCTCTCGACCTTCGTCTTCGGCGGACGAGAACTCGTCCTGGACGCGGGCGGCAACGTGGGCGTGACCCTCTTGCGCCTGCTCGACTGGATGGGCGTGCGTCGGGTGCTGCTCGTGGGCCAGGATTTCGCCTGCCCGGGCGACACCACCCACGCCGCCGGACACCACGGCAGCAGAGACGTGGCCCAGGTGGCAGCGACCTACAACACCATGGTCACGGACGCGAGCGGTAATCCCATCAGAACCTCTCCGCAGCTTCTGGCCGCGCGGCGCGACATGGAGGACGATCTCGCGCGCTCGACCATCACCGCCTTCAACCTGTACGGCGGCGGCTCACCCATCAGGGGGGCCACGCCCGTGGCCTGGGACGACGTCGAGGCGAAAAACCTGCTCGACTGCCCGCCCGAATCCCTGCGCGCCTTCGGCTCGGCCCTGAGCCGGGCGCACATGCCCAGGCCCCGGCCCGTCTTCGAGGCCCGCTCCCAGATGTGGACCAACTCCCTGCGGCACGTGGAGCGCAGACTAGCCAAGCTCTTCAAGAAGGTCGAGAAGCGGCAACGCGATATCAACCAAGCGCTGGCCGACGTCGAGGTCTTCGTCAAGCAGGACCCGCTCTATTCGCCCTACCTTTTCAACGAGATCATGGACCTCTCGGGCCTCATCCGCGCCCGCACGCGCTACGTGCCCACGGACTTCAAGGACATCAAGGCCCTGTTCTCGCGCATCCTGGCCAAGGTCCGCGAGATGGACGCCGCACTCGCGCCGAGTTCCGCCGAGGCCGCCTGAGGCTTGAGGGTTGCCGGGCCGGGACCAAGCGCGTATATCCCGCCCCATGATGAACGTGCTGCGCTTCTTCTGGGAACTGGCCCGCTCGCGGCCGTTCCTCTTTCTGGCCCTGCTCTTGGCGGTGCAGACCTTCGCCATGTTCGGCGGCCGCGCCCTGTGGTTCTCCGACGAGGTGCGCTACGCCGCCGCCTTCGCCAACCTCCTCGACGGGCACTGGCTGGTGCTCTACCTGAACGGGTCCATGTACCCGGACAAACCGCCCGTCTATTTCTGGTTCCTGTGGCTCATCGGCCAGTTCACCGGCGGCGCGACGCCCACGACCTTCTTCATCGGGGCCGCCGCGTCCACGCTCGCCGCCCTGTTCGCGGTCTGCCTGCTGGCTAGGCGCGTGGCCGAGGCCTCCAAGGACGCCACGCTCCTGGCCGGCCTGATCCTGCTCTCGACCTTCTATTTTGTCGGCTTGGCCCAGTATTCACGCATGGACGTGCTCTTCACGGCCTTCATCCTGGCCGCGCAGGTGGCGCTCTACCTTGGCGTCAAGGAAAACGCGCGAAGCTTCCTGGTGGTGCTTGGTTTCGTGCTCATGGGCGTGGCCGCGCTCATCAAGGGGCCGTTCGGCGTGGGCCTGCCGCTTCTGGCGATCCTCGTCTTCCTGGCCTGGCAAGGGCGGCTGCGACGGCTTTTCCGCCTCGACTTCGGCTTTGGGCTCTTCCTGCTCGTGGCCATCGTCGGCGCGTGGGCCGTGGGCGCGCACCTAAGCGAAGGCCCGGCCTATCTCGACAACATCCTGAACAAGCAGATCTACCAGCGGGCCGTGCGCTCTTGGCATCACGACCACCCCTGGTGGCACTACCTGGCCACGCTGCCGCTCGTCTGGCTGCCCTGGACGCTCATCCTGCTCGTCCTGCCCTGGCGGCGGTTCAGCGTCGAAAAGCTCGTGGACCTCTGGGCCACGCGGCGCGAGGCCGGGGGCAAGGCATTTTTGTGGTGCGCCTTCCTCTCGCAGTTCGTGCTGCTTTCGGCCGTGCACACCAAGATCGTCATCTACGCGCTGCCGCTCTTCGCGCCCGCGGCCATACTCGTGGCCATGGCCATCATGGACATGCCCGAGGAGAAGAGCCGCCGCTTCTGGGGACTCACGGCCGTGGTCATGGGCCTCATCGCCCTGGCCGTGCCGGTCTTCGAGGTGGCCTCGCCCTGGCCCATTCCCGTAGGCGGCACGGGGCTGGCGTTTTTGTGCCTCGCGGCCACGGCCGGGGCCGTGTGGCTCGCGCGCGGCATGGACAGCCAGCTTCCAGCCTTCGTCCTGGCCCTGGGCGTGACGCTGACCCTCTTTCCCGTGGGACGGCTGACCATCCCCACGCTCGATCCGGCCATGAGCCCCAAGGCCCAGGCCGAGACCATGGGCATGTACGCGAGCGCGGGCTTCGCACCGGCGGCCTTCAACGTCTATCCCGGCATCTACCAGTATTATCTGCGGCCCTTCACGCCGCAAGGCCTGTACATGGAGACCAAGGACGAGGCGGTTCTGGAGCAATTCCTGGCGGACAACCCAAAGGCCGCCGTGGTCTTGCGCACGCGCGACTTCGAGCGCCTACGCGAGCGCTTCGCCACCCTGCGGCCGGTGCAGGAGCAGTGGATCGTGGACCGGCCCTACGTGCTGGCCATCCAGGGCGGCGAAGGACCGCCCTGACAGGCCGCCCCATCTGCCACGCTCCGGCGATGCGCAAACACACCATGAAAACGGCCGGGCGTCCCGAGGGAGCCCGGCCGTTTCGCGTGGCGGTGTGGGGTTGGCGCGGGAAGCAGAAAAACTCATCCCGCTTGTCCCTCCGGATGCCCTGCCACGGAAACACGCGGTTTTGCACCGAGGCGCTTGCCGGATGTGCGGACATGGTTTAAACTGGTTTCAGACTGGTTTAAACTGGAGGCCGCCATGCGGACAGTGGGCGCATTCGAGGCCAAGACGCATCTTTCCGCGCTGCTCGACGACGTGGCCGAGGGCGAGCAGGTGGTCATCACCCGCCACGGAACCCCCGTGGCCCGGCTCGTTCCCGAGGGCGGGCCGGACGTGGCCAAGGCGCAAAGGGCCGCCGAGGCAATGCTCCGCGCGCGGGCGAAGCACCGCCTCGCGGGCATGGACTGGCGCGAATTGCGCGACGAGGGCCGGAAATGAGCGCCTTCGTGGCCGATTGCTCGCTGGCCATGGCTTGGTGCTTCGAGGACGAGGCCTCGGCCGCGGCGGACGAACTCCTCGCCCGGACAGTGCGACATGGCATTGTGGTTCCGTCGCTGTGGCGGCTGGAGGTCGCGAACGTGCTTCTCGGCGCGACGCGGAAAGGAAGACTGACGCTGGCCGACGCGCGCGCGTTTCTTGGACAGCTCGACAACCTCCCGATCCACGAGGACGAGGGCACCGGCCGCCAAGCCTTCGGTGAGACCATGGCCCTGGCCGCGGCGCACGGCCTCACGTCCTACGACGCGGCCTACCTGGAACTGGCCATGCGCGGCGGCCTGCCCCTGGCGACCCGCGACCGCGCGCTTATCCGCGCGGGCCGAAACGTCGGCCTGGAACTGCTGGGGTGCTGATCTTTTTGATCCGCCCGCAGATTATCAAGCTGCTTCGCAGGCCGGTCAAAAAGCTCCAGATGCAAGGCGCAAGGAAAGTTCAAGGCCGACGCGTATCAAAGAATACGCGAGGATTTGAACTTTTCGCGGCAACGCAGCAGATGGGGCTTTTTCAGCGGCCCGCACCATGAAAACGGCCGGGCGTCCCGAGGGAGCCCGGCCGTTTCGCATGGCGGGGTGGTTTGGCAAGCGGGATCAGGCCGCCGAGAAGGTCAGGCCGTCCTCGGACGCGCCCACGGTCACGCTCTGGCCGTCCGAAAGCTCGCCGCCGATGATCTTGCGCGCCAGCGGCGTCTCCAGGTGCATGGCCACGTAGCGCTTGAGCGGCCGCGCGCCGTAGACCGGATCGTAGGCCGCCTCGGCGATGAAGCGCACGGCCTCGTCCGAGAGCACGAGGTCGATCTTGCGCTCGGCCAGACGCTTCTTCAGGCTCTCCACCTGAAGCCCCACGATCATCTTGATCTGCTCGGGCAACAGAGGCTTGAAGAGCACGGTCTCATCCACGCGGTTCAGGAACTCGGGCCGGAAACCGCGCCTGAGCTCAGCCATGACCTGATTGCGCACGCCGCTTCTGAAGTCGCCCTCGGGCGTGATGCCTTCGAGCATGTACTGCGAGCCGATGTTCGAGGTCATGATGATGATTGTGTTCTTGAAGTCCACGGTGCGGCCCTTGGAATCCGTCAGGCGGCCGTCGTCCAGGATCTGCAAAAGCGCGTTGAAGACGTCCGGATGCGCCTTCTCGATCTCGTCGAAGAGCACTACGGCATACGGCTTGCGGCGCACGGCCTCGGTGAGCTGCCCGCCCTCGTCGTGGCCGATGTAGCCCGGAGGCGCGCCGATGAGCCGGGCCACGGTGTGCTTCTCCATGTATTCGCTCATGTCCAGGCGCACCATGTTGTCCTCGGAGTCGAACAGCGCCTCGGCCAGGGTCTTGCACAGCTCGGTCTTGCCCACGCCTGTGGGACCGAGGAAAATGAACGAGCCGATGGGCCTCTTCGGGTCCTTGAGCCCGGCGCGGGCGCGCAATACCGCGTCCGCCACGGCCTGCACGGCCTCGTCCTGGCCCACCACGCGCTCGTGCAGCACGTCGGGCAAGCGCAAAAGCTTCTCGCGCTCGCCTTCCATGAGCCGCGAAACCGGGATGCCGGTCCAGCGGGCGATAATCTCGGCGATGTCGTCCGGCCCGACCTCCTCCTTGAGCAGGCGGCGACAGGTCTCGGCCCCCTCGTCCTCGCACCCTTCGGCGGCCGCAAGCTGCTTTTCGAGCGCGTGCAGCTTGGAGTAGCGAAGCTCGGCCGCGCGGTTGTAGTCGAGCGCCCGTTCCGCCTCCTCGATTTCGAGCCGGGTCTTCTCGATCTCCTCCTTGATCTTGCGCACGCCTTCGATGCCCGCCTTCTCGCGCTCCCATTGGCGCATCAAGGCGTCGCGCTGCTCCTTCTGGTCGGCCAGTTCCTTTTCGAGCTTGTCCAACCGGTCGCGCGACTTCTCGTCGGTCTCGCGCTTCAGCGCCTCGCGCTCGATCTCGAGCTGCAGCACGCGACGGTTGAGCTCGTCCAGTTCCGTGGGCATGGAGTCGATCTCGGTACGGATCATGGCCGCGGCCTCGTCGATGAGGTCGATGGCCTTGTCCGGCAACTGGCGGTCCGTGATGTAGCGGTGCGAGAGCACGGACGCCTCCACGAGCGCGGCGTCTGCGATGCGCACGCCGTGGTGGACCTCGAAGCGTTCGCGCAGGCCGCGCAGGATGGAGATGGTGTCCTCCACGCCCGGCTCCTCGACCAGCACGGGCTGAAAACGGCGCTCGAGCGCCGGGTCCTTCTCGATGTTCTTGCGGTATTCGTCGATGGTCGTGGCGCCGATGCAGTGCAGCTCGCCGCGCGCGAGCATGGGCTTGAGCAGGTTGCCCGCGTCCATGGCGCCCTCAGCCTTGCCCGCGCCGACGATGGTGTGGATCTCGTCGATGAAGAGGATGATGCGGCCCTCGCTGCCCTGCACCTCCTTGAGCACGGCCTTCAGCCGCTCCTCGAACTCGCCCCGGTACTTGGCGCCCGCGATGAGCGCGCCCATATCGAGCGAGAAGATGGTCTTGTCCTTCAGCCCCTCGGGCACGTCGGCCTTGAGGATGCGCTGGGCCAGCCCCTCGACGATGGCGGTCTTGCCCACGCCCGCCTCGCCGATGAGCACGGGGTTGTTCTTGGTGCGGCGCGAGAGGATGCGCACGCAACGCCTGATCTCGGCGTCGCGGCCGATGACCGGGTCGAGCTTGCCCTTGCGCGCCTCGTCCACCAGGTCGCGGCCGTATTTCTTCAGCGCCTCGTAGGTCTCCTCGGGGTTGGCCGAGGTCACGCGCTGGCTGCCGCGCACCTGGGTGAGCACCGCGAGCAGCTTGTTCGCGTCGAGGCCGAAGGTCTTGTTCACGCGGCCCACCGGCGTGTTGGGCGGCAGGTTGCACAGGGAAAGGAAGATGTGCTCGACCGAGGTGTACTCGTCGGTCATCTTGCGAGCCATCTGCTCGGCCGCGACCAGCACCTCCTGCAACTGGGGCGTGATGAAGACCTGCCCCGGCTGAGCGCCCGGTCCCGTGACCTTGGGCAGACGCGAAAGCTCCTCCTCCACCGCCCTGGCGTAAGCGGCGGGGTTGTAGCCCGCCCGCTCCAGAAGGCTCTGGGCCAGGCCGTTCTCCTGCTGCACCAGGGCCAGGAGCAGGTGCAGCGCATCGATCTGCTGATGCCCGAAGCGCACGGCCACGTTCTGGGCCTCGGACACGGCCTCCTGGGATTTCTGCGTGAACTTGTTCAGATCCATGGATTCTCCTTTCGCTCCGTGAAGATTCCCGGGCTACACGAGCCGCCGCAGTTCGGCGATCTCATTTTGCAGCCGCTCGATGCGATCGAGCAGATCGACGACGATGGTCCCGGCGATGGTGGACATGCCGATGTCGTTGCACAGCCGGTTCAGCTTTTTCATGCGATAGACGTCCGTGAGCCGGAAAAGATAGTCCTGGCCGCTTTGCACCGGTTCGATCCAGCCCAGTTCGATGAGTTCGGCGATGCGGTCGCCGCCGATGCTGGCCATCTCAATGACCTGCGCCCACGCAATGAGCCGGGAGCGGGCCGGAATGCTCGTATCGCCTCGTATCATGACGGCATGCTCCTAGAAGTTGCGGGGGTTGAAGCCGGAAAGGCCGCGCAGCCGCTCCCACAGTTCCTTTTCCTCGTCCGTCTCGGCCTTTGGGGCCTTGACCATGACGCGCACGAACAGGTCGCCGCGCCCGGCCGGCCCCGAAAGGCCCTTGCCGCGCAGGCGAAGCTTCTGACCGCTGCCCGCGCCTGCGGGAATGCGCATCTCCACCGCGCCGTCGAGCGTGGGCACGCGCACGGTCGCGCCGAGCGCCGCCTCCCACGGGGCAAGCGGCAGATCGAGGACGAGGTTCACGTCCTCCACGGCGAACAGGTGATGCGGCAAAAGGTTGACCTTGAGGTAGAGGTCACCCGCCGGGCCTCCCAGGCCGGGGTTGCCCTGCCCCGCCAGCCGGATGCGCTGCCCCTGGCGCACGCCGGGCGGGATCGAGATGGAGAGGGTCTTCACGGCCATGCGCGGCATGCCGTCCGGGCCTGCCTCCTGCACCTGGAGCGAGACGGATTTCTTGCCGCCCTTGTACGCCTCTTCCAGGGTCAGATCGAGCACGGCCTCGACATCGCTGCCGCGCCTGGAGCGCGGGCCGCCGGAGTAGGTTCCCCCGCCCGCGCGGCCGCCCATCTGGCCGAAAATGTCCTCGAAGCCCGCGTGGCCTCCGGCGCTTCTGCCGCCCCGGGCCGCGCCGCCGAAGAG
Source organism: Alkalidesulfovibrio alkalitolerans DSM 16529 (assembly GCF_000422245.1). Taxonomy (NCBI): domain Bacteria; kingdom Pseudomonadati; phylum Thermodesulfobacteriota; class Desulfovibrionia; order Desulfovibrionales; family Desulfovibrionaceae; genus Alkalidesulfovibrio; species Alkalidesulfovibrio alkalitolerans. Next base: position 77,777 of record NZ_ATHI01000006.1, on the reverse strand, counting down.
GAACTCGAAGAAGTCCGAGAAGTCGGCTCCCGCGCCGCCAGGGCCGCCGCCGCGAAACTGGAAGTGGGCGTTCTCGTAGCCCGGAGGCGGCCTGAAGTCCTGGCCCTGCTGCCAGTTGGGCCCCAGCGAATCGTAGAGCTTGCGTTTTTCGGGGTCCTTCAGCACCTCGTAGGCCTCGTTGGCCTCCTTGAAGCGTTCCTCGGCCTGCTTGTCGTCGGGGTTGAGGTCGGGGTGATGCTTTCGGGCGAGTTTCTTGAACGCCTTGGAGATCTCTTCCTGGGTGGCGCTGCGCTTGACGCCGAGAATGTCGTAGTAGTCCTTGTATTTCACGCTCATCTTCAGTAGCACTCCTTGGAACGCGCGCGCCTCGTTCCTTTCCCGGTCGCATGGTCGGTTCCGCGCATGAACGAACGATAAGCGCGATCACAGTCCTGTCAAGAATCTGACAAGCCCATGAAGCAAAGTCTGCCCGTCCTCCTGCACCACCACGTCACGGCGCGACGCGACGCGATCGCGGTTTCGCCGGAAAATTTCGAGGCCCAGTTGAAGGCCTTGTCGGCCGCTGGGTTCCGGGGCGTGTCCCTCGCGGAGGCGCACGCGTTCCTGGTGCGCGGCGTGCGACTGCCGGGCCGCCCCTGTTTGATCACCTTCGACGACGGCTACCTGGACAACGCCACCAATGCCTGGCCCCTACTGGCGCAATACGGCCACAAGGCAGTGGTCTTCGCCGTGACCTCGCGCCTGGAGCACGGCCCGGCGCGTCCCACTCTCGGCGATGCGCGCGCGGGTCGCGTGGCGTTGGACGACCTGCCCAACGTCACGGATCATCTGGTGACCGGCGAGCATGGCCTGTGGGAACGCCGCGATCAATTCCTCTCCTGGGATGAGGCCAGGGCCATGGAAGCCTCTGGCGTCGTCAGCGTGGAACCACACGGCCACAGACACGCCTCCGTATTCTGTAGACCCGATTTCCAGACCTTTTTCAAGCCCCGCAACAAGAAGCGGACCTTCGACGACATCGAGACGCGCACGGTCTTCGGCCTGCCCCGCTTCGAGGAAGGGCCGAGCCTGTCTTCCAGGGCTTTTCTGCCTGCGGACGAACTGTATGATCTGGCGCTGCGCGAGACGCCCCAGGACACGGGCGAGGCCCTGCGGTTCTTCGCCGATTCCCGCAACGAGGAGCGGCTGCGCTCCAAGGTCTTGGCCATTCCCAGGGAGCGATGGGGGCGTTTCGAGACGGACGACGAGTACGCAGCGCGCGTACACGAGGAGCTTGCGCCGAGCATCGCGGCGATCCGGGAAAACCTCGGCCGCGCGCCCGTGTCCCTGGCATGGCCGTGGGGCGCCTTCACGGAAGCGGCCCACGAAATCGCGCGCGGGCTTGGCATCGAGATGTTCTTCTGCACCACGCCGGGAGCCAACCCGCCCGGCGCGGCCGCCCACGTCAACCGCTTCAAGGTGCGCGACAAGGGCGGCGCGTGGCTGCGCTCGCGCCTGGAGATTTACTCGCGGCCCTGGCTCGCCCAGGCCTACGCCACGGTCCGGCGCTGAGCACGGATACCCCGGAATCACGACGAACGCCATGAACAATCCCTTCGAGAAGCTCAAGAAGCTGAAGATCAAGCCGAAGAAGGCTGCAAAGCCGCCCGAGCCGTCCAAGAAATCGGAGCAACGATCCGAACCCGACGAGGATGCGGTCTTCGCGGCCGCCATGGGCGGGGTGAAGCCCATCGCGGGCGGGGGCCGCGACGTGGCCCCCGACGCGCCGCCCCGGCCGCCGCTGCAACAGCCCGAGGACGACGGGGCCACGACCATGGAGAAGATCCTCGACGGCCGCATCGACTTCGATCTGGAGTTCAGCGACGAATACATGCACGGCCAGGTCAAGGGCCTGGATTCAAAGATATTTCGCCGCCTCAAGGCCGGTCAATTCGCCGTGGAGGCGCACCTGGACATGCATGGCATGACCCTGGAGCAGGCCTACGACGCCCTGCTCTTCTTCCTGCGCGAGGCGTATTTTTCCGGACGGCGCGTGGTGCTGCTCATCCCCGGCCGGGGCAAGGGATCGCCGCAGGGGCTCTCGCTTCTCAAGCGCGAAATTCAGCACTGGCTGACGCGCGAGCCGCTCAAAAGGGTCGTGCTGGCCTACTGCACCGCCCTGCCCAGGCACGGCGGCGCGGGGGCGCTCTATGTCATGCTGCGCAAGCAACGCAAGGACATGGGCAAGGTGGCCTTCGACCGGGGCGCTTTCTGGTCCGAGGACCAGTTCTAGCAGGCCGTCCTAAAAACACCATCTGCTGCGTTGCCGCGAAAAGTTCAAACCCTCGCGTATTTGGTAATACGCGTCGGCCTTGAACTTTCCTTGTGCCTGACATCTAGCGCTTTTTGAACGGTCTGCGTTCCGCAGACTTCGCACCGCCTGTCACGAGTTCGGCACCATGTCCGTTCACAATTCCCGGCCACCACCAGTCAATGCCGGAGAACGCGCATGGCCGACAAACCCGCCACCATCACCCCGCGCCTCAGGTGTCTGCTCGGCTGGACCCTGATCCTCGTGGGCCTGCCGCTGTACGTCCTTCCTCTCCCCCTGGGGGTCCCGCTGATCGTGCCGGGCGTGCTGCTCGTGATCTCCGGCTCGGCGGGCATGCGACGCCGCTTCGTAAGTATAAAACGTTTTTTTCCTGGTGCTTACGAGAAATTCAAACTGATCCGGAAACGTTTTCTCCCCGGCAACGGAAGAAACCGGAACGGCCCGCGCTGATGCCCTTGCACGCGTATTGGACATTACTGGTATTTTTCATAAACCCCATTGCGGCCGGGACATCATTTTCGTATGGTCCCCGCGGGTGAGGAGGAGGAACACGCACTAGGTAAGGACACGTCATGTCAGACAAAAACTCTTTCCCCAAAGCGACGGGCCGTACCGCCGCTCGGGGAGCCGGGCGTCTATGCCTCGACCTGGGGAAGGTTGATCGCAAGACGGCTCTGCGGACTTGGCTCATCTACCACGGAATTTCCGAAAAAGAGATTGCCGAGAAATTGAGCGTCAGCCCCTCGACTGTTACTAGGCTTTTGTCCGGTGAACGGCGTTCCCAGGATCTGATCGACAAGCTGGCCAACTTCGGTATCCCTCCGGTACTTCTCGCACCATCTTCCGAATCATGATAAAAGCCGTTTTCGACGCATTTTTTCAACCGCCGGGGGGTTCAAGAAAGGTCAATTTTTTGCCATAATGGAGTCATGGAACTCGTGCTCGACCTCTCTCAAGTTGAACGCGAAACCGCTCTTCGCACTTGGCTGGCCTATCACGGCATCGGCGAAAAACAGCTTGCCATCCAGGTCGGCGTCTCCCCGTCTTCTATCACACGCATCATCAAGGGCGAGCGCGCCTCGCGCGATCTCGTCGAACGCCTTGTCGGAGTCGGCATCCCTGCCAGTCTCTTGCCCGAGCCGGGCCCGGGCCGCCCGCCCCGCAGATAATCGTTCGACACGTAATCTCGTGGCGATTTTCCTCTTCCAAAACTGGCAATAATTTGCCAGAATAATCGCCATGGCACTTGTGCTCGACCTTTCCCTCATCGACCGAGAGCGCGCAATCGGCGCGTGGCTTGCGTTTCACGGCATAACCAAAGCCGACCTCGCCCGCGAGGTTGGCGTCGACCCATCCTTCATCACCTATGTCGTGCAGGGCAAACGAAAGTCTCGCCGCATCCACGCAAAACTCCTTGAGATAGGCGTTCCCAAGGAACTTTTGCCCGATCCGGGCAATGGCCCTGGCAGACCTCGCAAGAGCCGCGTCGTGAGGAAATCCGGCAGCGGGCTGGGGCGGCCGGGAAAGAAAAGATCCTGATCTCTCAACGAAAAACGAGCTTCATCGCCAGCATGGCCGCGACCAAGACAAGGGTCACGCCATTGGCCGCCACTACGGGCCAGTCTCCCACCAGCAGCCCATAGGCCAGCCAGGAAAAAACCCCGCAGGTCAGCACTGCGTACATGCCGAGCGAAATGTCGCTCGCGCTGCGGCTGCGCCACGTCTTGACCACCTGCGGAACGAAGGCCGCCGTGGTCATGGTCCCGGCCGCGAAACCAAGCATCTGAACCCATTCTTGCGCCATGCGCGTCACCCTCGTTCCGTTTCCTGAAACAACGGGCCGCCAGACAGGGATTCGTGCGGCAACGCAGCAGATGGTGCTTTTGGGGCAGCCTGCTAGAGCATGTTCACCGGGTCGAGATCCAGCGAGAGCCGCACGTCCGCACCATGCGGGACCATGGCCCGGCCGCGCAGGTACAGCTCCCGAATTTCGGGCCATCCGGAGGCTTTGACCAGACACTGGAATCTGCGTCTGCCCTTGAGTTGCGACAGGGGCGCGGGCGCGGGGCCGAGGAGCATGAGCCCCTTTTCGACTGCCACGGCCCGCAGCTCGGCGGCGATGGCGGCGACGAGATCGGGGCCAGCCGGATCGTCATGCGCGTGGGAGAGGCGTATGAGTCCCAGCCGCACGAACGGAGGATAGCGGAAGCGCCGCCGAAGTTCGATCTCGCGCGCATAAAACCCCTCGTAGTCGCCGGAGAGCACGAATCCCCAGAAAGGATGGTTCGGGCTCCTGGTCTGGATGAGCACGGAGCCGGGCTTCTCGCCACGCCCGGCGCGACCCGAGACCTGGACCAGGAGTTGAAAGATGCGTTCCGTGGCCCGGTAGTCGGGCAGGTTGAGCCCCATGTCCGCGTCCACGGCCACGGCCAGGGTCACGCCAGGAAAATGGTGTCCCTTCGAGAGCATCTGCGTGCCCACGAGCACCTGCGCGCGACCGGCCGCGAAGTCGGCCAGGATGCTCTCCATGCGCTCCTTGCGGCGGGCGGCGTCACGGTCCAGGCGCAGGACCGGTGTGTCGGGGGGCAGGATGCGGCCGAGCATCTCTTCGAGCTGCTCCGTGCCTTCGCCCATGGGCAGGTAGGAAGACTGGCCGCACGTCCCGCAGGGCGAGGGAAACGGCATGGACAGGCCGCAGTAGTGGCAGACGAGCCGTTCGCGCGCCTTGTGGTAGGTCAGGGCCACACGGCACTCGGGGCACTGCACGGCCTCCTCGCAGGACAGGCAGTACATGACCGGAGCGTAGCCGCGCCGGTTGAGCATGATCACGGCCTGCTCGCCCGCGCGCACGGTCGCGTTCAAACGCTCGATGGTCTCGGGTGCAAGCGGTCCCTGGCCGCTTTTGGCGTCGATGGGGACCAGTTCGACCGAGGGCAGTCTGCCCGCGCCTGCGCGGCGCGAGAGGCGCAACAGCGGCATGGCCCCGCTGGCTGCGGCATAAAAGGTCTTCAGATCCGGCGTGGCCGAGCCCAGCACGAGCAGCGCGCGCGAGCGCATGGCGCGAAACCAGGCGACATCCTTGGCCTGGTAGACCAGCCGCTCGTCCTGCTTGAATGACTCGTCGTGCTCCTCGTCCAGGATCACCAGCCCCAGGTTCTGCAAGGGCAGGAAGAGCGCCGAACGGGTGCCCACGACAAGGCGGGGGCCTTTTTCCGAGGCCTCGCCGAAGAGCGTCTCGCGGCGGCCGGGCGGCAGGTAGCCGTGATAGATATCCACCCGAAATTCCGGCAGCGCCTCGCGCGCGGCGCGATAAAGGGCCAGGCAAAGCGCCACCTCCGGCGCGAGCAGCAGCGCTTGGCGACCCTGACGCAGGCACTCGCGGATGAGGCGCAGATAGACGAAGGTCTTGCCGCTGCCCGTGACGCCGTACAAGAGCCGCGCCGCGCCCTGGTCGCCGCCAAGCGCGGCCGAGAGGTCGCAAAGGGCCGCCTCCTGATCGGGCGTGGGCGTCATGGCGTCCAAGCAGGAAAGATCGGATGGCGGCTGCAGGCCGGGTGGTCTCTCGTCTTCGGGCCAGGGACCGACCTGAACCAGGCTTCGGCTCTCCAGGGTGGCCAGAGCCGCCTCGTGCCCCGGCCCAAGGGCCGCGAAAAGCTGCTCCTTGCCCACGGGCCCGGTGTCGTAGAGGAATTCGAGAACCCTTGCCTGGCGGATCGCCCCAGGCCTCACCGGCCACGGCGGGTCAGCCAGAAGACGCACGCAAATGTCGTTCTCGCGACGCACCCGGACCTGCATGCGCCCCTGGCCCCAGGCAGCGGCGAGACGAGCGCGGATTTCGGACGGCGCATTCGCCAGATCGCGGGTCGTGAAAGAGCGGCCAAGGCCTGGCTCGCGCACTGAAAACCGCGCCTGGGCGCTGCGAAATCCCTTGGGCACGATGCCGTGCAGCACCTGGCCGAGCGGTTCGGCCAAGCGCGCGGACAAATTCGAGGCCATCTCAAGATAGTCCACGCCGAGCAACGGTTCGCGCTCCAGGGGCCAGAGCAGGGGCTTAAGCGTCACGTCGGCCGGGGGCTTGGCCTCCGGCCCGAGCACGACGACCACGCGAAACCCGCCCGAGAGCGGCGCCAGGGCGCGCGTGCCGGGCGGAAAAGCCCCGCGCGGCAGATGCGGCGGAAGCGAATAGGTGAGTTGCGAGAAGGGCGGGCTCGGCAGGACGACCCGGACGCATTCGGACATGGCGGAAAACGACGGTCAGAGCCAGCCGCGGCCGGCCTCGCGAGCATGGCGATTCGCCGCTCGCGAGGCCGGAGCATGGCCGGATGCTAGCTGCACGAGAGCAGCTCCCGCAGACGATGCACGAGGTCGTCGCGCAGATCCTCGTCGTGCAGGCCGAAGTAGATGTTGGCAGTGAGATAATCCACCCAGTCGCCGACGTCGAAGCGCTGGCCCCTGATCTTGACCGCCAGCAGGCGGTTCTGGGCGGCCAGCATCTGCAGGGCGTCCGTGAGCTGTATCTCGCCGCCCACGCCCGGCTTGACCTGGTCGAGGAGCGGGAAGATGTCGGGCGTGAGCACGTAACGGCCAATCACCGCCATACGCGAAGGAGCCTCAGACACGGGCGGCTTCTCCACCACGTTGCGCACGCGGTAAAGGCCGGGCGCGAACTCGTCGCCCGCGATGATGCCGTAGTTGGAGACCTTGCTCCTGGGCACCTCCATGACGCCGACCACGGGCAGGTTCTCCGCCCTGGCCACGTCGATGAGCTGCTTGATGCCGGGCTCGGCGCCGAACATGAGGTCGTCGCCGACCATGACCGCAAAGTTGTCGTTCTTGACCACCTCGCGGGCGCAGAGCACGGCGTGGCCAAGCCCGAGTTGCACCTTCTGGCGCACCGAGATGATGTTGACCATCTCGGCCACAGCCCGGATTTCCTCCAAAAGCTTGGTCTTGCCCGCGCGGGCGAGGAGGTTTTCGAGAACCAGGTTGTAGTCGAAGTGGTCCTCGATGATCTTCTTGTCCTTGTTGTTGATGAAGACCACGGTGTCCAGGCCGGAGGAGATGGCCTCCTCCACGACGTATTGCACGGTGGGCTTCTTGTAGACCGGCAGCATCTCCTTGGGGATGTTCTTGGTGGCGGGAAGCGAGCGCGTTCCCCAACCCGCGACGGGAATGACGACCTTGTTGATGAGCATGAAGTTCCCCTTTGTTCAGCTATGATTCACGGTTTCAGCGCAGATGCGCCTCGCACGCGCCGGCTATGTCCGCCGCCAGGGAGCTGACCAATTCGTGGTCCTCGCCCTCGACCATGACCCGAACCTTGGCTTCGGTTCCCGAGTAGCGCAGAAGCACCCGTCCCTTGTCGGCCAGGCGGCGTTCAGCCTCGGCCACGGCCGCCCCGACCTGGGGCGCGTCCTCGAAGGGAACCTTCCTGCCCACGGGGACGTTCAAAAGCACCTGCGGGAAAGGTTCGAGCAGATGCGAAAGCTCGGAAAGCGGCTTCTGCTTGGCTACCATTATACGCAATAGCTGCAGCGCGGCAAGGATGCCGTCTCCGGTGGTGGCGAAATTGACGAAGATGATGTGGCCGGACTGCTCGCCGCCGAGCACGGCTCCCTCGCGGCGCATGGCCTCGGCCACGTGGCGGTCGCCCACGGGCGTACGCAGGAGCCTGCCGCCGCGCTCGCGCATGAAGATTTCGAGCGCCATGTTGCTCATCACCGTGGCCACCAGGGTGCCGCCGTTCATCTCGCCGCGCTCCATGAGATCTTGGGCGCACAAGGCCATGATCTGGTCGCCGTCCAGCACGACGCCCTTCTCGTCCACGACGATGATGCGGTCCGCGTCGCCGTCCAGGGCGATGCCGATGTCCGCGTTCACCTCGCGCACCTTGGCCGCGATGACCTCGGGATACGTCGAGCCGCAACGGTCGTTGATGTTTTTTCCCGTGGGATCGCAGCCGATCTTGACGACCTTGGCTCCGAGTTCCTCGAAGACCAACGGCGCGACCTTGTAGGCCGCGCCGTTGGCGCAGTCCAGGGCGATGGTGAGCCCTTCCAGGGTGCGATCCTGGGGAAAGGCGTTCTTGACCGCCACGATGTAGCGGCCCGACGCGTCGGCGATGCGGTGCGCGCGGCCCACCGCCTCGGGCTCGGGATAATCCCACTGGTGGAAACCGTCGGCGAGCACCAGCTCACTGATCTGCGCTTCCATTTCGTCGGGCAGCTTCATGCCCAGGGCGTCGAAGAACTTGATGCCGTTGTCGCAATAGGGATTGTGCGAGGCCGAGATGACGACGCCCGCGGCCGCGCGCATGTTGCGCGTCAAAAACGAAATGGCCGGGGTAGGCAGCGGCCCCACGAGAAAGACATCCATGCCCGAGGCGCACAGCCCCGAGGTCAGGGCCGTTTCAAAGACATACCCCGACAACCGCGTGTCCTTGCCGATGATGATGCGCTTGTGCGGCGTGAGGGACTTGAAGACCCTGCCAGCCGCAAGGCCGAGCCTAAGCGCCACCTCGGGGGTCATGGGCCATTCGCCCACCCTGCCCCGCATGCCGTCGGTGCCGAAAAGCCGTTTATTCATCTGCCTTCGCTCTCCTTCATTATCCTGCCCCGCAAATCACTGGGGCCCGGAAGCCTGGGGTTCCGGAAACCTTACGCGCACCCTCTCCGGCCGGGCTTCGATGACCCGCGTGTACGCAGGCAGGTCGTACACAAGCACGACCTCGCGCTCGCCGGGCGAAACGTCCGTGCCCGGCGCAATACGTATCCTGACATCGTTACGAAATTCCTGATCGCGCGCCAAGTATTCCGGCAATTCGAGATGCAGCCGGACATGGGTCGGGTCGATGCGGACTTCGGGCATTCCCGGAGGAGATTCCACGGGCAGCCGCACCCACATCTGGGTGGTGATGGGTCCGATCATCACCCTGGCCATGACTTGGGATGGATCGGCTTCCACTCCCTCGGGCAGGTTCAGGGGCAGTCTGCGTTCCACAGTTTCGGCAAGCTGCGCGTCCAAGTCGAAGGGCTTGGTCGCAAGATCGGCAAGTCCCTCCACGACCGACTGCGGACCACGCACCCGCACCGCAGCGGGCACGAGCCGAACGTCCTTCAGCTCAAATCCGTCCCGCAGTTCTCCACGGGTCACGGGACGCACGTCCACGGTCTTCTCGACCACGGCGTCGGCGATCAACGTCAGCCGCGCCGGTTTGATCTCAAGCGGGGTGATGGCCCCGGAAAGGGGAATGGCCGCCGGGTTGAGGACGATGACGTTCTCACCCGCGCGGATATCGGAAAGATTCAGCACATAGACGAGGTCCGCGGGATTGATGTTGCGCATGAGCCCCTGCGGCCCCCGGATGCGAGCCTCGAGCCGTGAGGGCAGGCCCTCCATGACCACGAGTCCCTTGGGCGTGTTGGCGCTGACCACGTAGACCTCTACCCATACCTCCACGCGCTCGCGGCCGGAGACGAGGTACCAGGAGAGCATGGCCAGAACCAGGGCCAGCATCATGTATTGCCAGTTGCCGCGCACGATCAACTCTCCAGGGCTTCCTTGACCTTGCCGTGCAGCGCGGATTCGGTCAGGCCGTAATAGATGCGCCCCTGGGTGACCAGGGATATCTCGCCGCGCTCCTCGCTGACCACGAGCACCACGGCGTCGCTCTCTTCGGTGAGGCCGATGGCCGCACGGTGCCGTGTTCCGAAGGCCGTGGAGAGCTTGGCGTCGTGCGTCAGGGGCAGGATGCAACTCGCGGCCGAGATGCGGTCGTCCTTGATGATCACCGCGCCATCGTGCAGCGGGGTGTTGTGATGAAAGATGGTCTGCAAAAGCTCGGCGCTCACCATGGCATTGAGCGCGACGCCCTTCTCGATGAATTCGCCAAGCGGCACGCGCCGCTCGAAGACCACGAGCGCCCCGGTGCGGGTTTTGGCCATGGCCGTGAGCGCCGCAAGCACCTCGGCCAGGGTCTCTTCGGCGACCTTCTTGGTGAACCAGAAACGCAATTCGCCGATGTTCGAGAGGGCCTTCCTGATGTCGGCCTGAAACAGGATGATGATGACCAGGAAGATGGAACCCAGGAAGTTGGCGAGAAACCAGTTGAGCGTGTAGAGCCCGGCCTCGGCCGAGACCCAGTACAGGGCGAGCACCAGGATCAGGCCGTAGATCACCGGCACCGCCCGCGTGCCTTTCAGGAGCAGGATAAGACGATAGTAGATGATGGCCACGAGGCCGATGTCGAGAAGTTCTCGCCAAGCGAATTGCGTGGTGTCGAACATGCGGGGGAAAAAGCCCTCTCCGCTTGATTGGGGCGCGGCGCATAGGCCTTTCGGAATGTCGTCCCGCCGCCCGCGCGGTATTAATAAATCTAGCGCGTCGGGACCTCGAAAGCAAGAACAGTCGTGAACGCGACTGAACGAATCCGGATTTCCCCGAACAGGACAACCGCCATTCTACGGCATGAAAGCTATCCGTCCCAATGCCCAACGATCACCCCGTTTTCCTGCCGGGAAAGCCAGGGCAAGCTCCGAATTCATTTCTGGTAATGAATCCAGCATAATGCTACAGATTCTCCGCGCGTAAGCGCCATGTGCTCCAATAAACTGCGGAGGGAGGGTCCAATGTTCAAACACGCCGTCCTAATCCTCGGCGTGCTGCTGCTCACCAGTTGCGCGCCCAAGGTCGCCATGCAAACGGTTCCCGTCTCCACGGACCCCGTCGGGGCCGAGGTCATGGTCAACGGAAAGCCGGCCGGAACCACGCCGTGCCAAGTGAGCCTGGAACGCAACCAGGACCACATCCTGACCCTGACCAAGGATGGCTACCGGCAACAGGACGTGGTCATCAAGCGCCAGTACCAGACCGGCAAGGTACTGGTGAACGCCATTAACCAGGGGGCCCAATCCGGAAAATTCTTCAACAACGCCTGGATGGGAGCCAATGCCGGGGTCATGTCCCTCAACAGCCAGGAGGAAACCGGCGAGGCCTACGTGCTCACCCCCTCCACTGTCAGCCTGCGTCTGACGCCCACGGGCGGCTTCCCGGCCCAGCATTCCCCCGCGCAGGCGGACGAGGCTCTGGCCTCCCCGTTCTCGCCTCTGGACGTCATGAGCGTGAGCGACCAGCAGATGCTGGAGAACGCCCTTGAGCTTTGCCCAACCGGCGAGACCAAGACCTGGACCAACTCCGAAACCGGCACATCTTTCTCCATGGTGCCCGAGGACGCCACGCAGGACGAGTCGGGCAACATCACCCGCTGGTTCACGCTCGGCGCACGGCAGCAGGGCCATACGTCCACCAAGCATTACCGCGCCTACCGGGCGGGCAAGGGCGAATGGACGTTGAGCGTGCCCGAAAGCGGCGGCTCCGCCGATCCCGGAGCCGACGAGCTCACCAGCCGCGAGACGCTCCGGGCGCTCGGGCAGCTCTCCTGGCCCAGCGCGGGCAAAAGCTGGGACCTCGGTTCGTCCGGCTCAAGCCACACCCACACCAGCACCACGCAGACCGAGAGCGGCACCTCGACGACCACGACCACCACCTCGACCAAGATGTCGGTCAAGGCTGGCGTGAACGTCAGCCCCGGTGCGGTCTTCAGCGTCCTCGACGCCCTGACGGGACTGGGAAACTAGACTTCACGCCCGAGCCTTCATGGCCTCGGCGAGGCGCAGGGCCGTAACGGCCGGGGCGACCTCATGCAGCCGATGGATGCGCACGCCGCGCGCTTGCAAAAGCGCGCTGGCGATGCGCGTGGCCTCCTGCCGTGCATCGGGCTCAAGGCCCAAAAGCTTGCCGAGCCAGCTCTTGTTGGACAGCCCCATGTAGATCGGCCGCCCAAGGCTCATGAACTCCTCGACGCGGCGAAAGATGGACAGGTTGTGCTCCAGGGTCTTGCCAAAGCCGATGCCCGGATCGAGCACGATGCGGTCCTCGGGCAACCCGGCGCGCGTCAATTGTGCGAGGCGCTCCTCGAAAAAGGCCCTGATATCGTCCACGACGTCCACGTAGCGCGGATCGATCTGCATGGTGCGCGGTTCGCCCTGCGCATGCATGAGCACATAACCGGGCTTCTCCTGGGCCAGAACGTCCATGAGCGCGGGATCGAAGCGGCAGGCCGAGACGTCATTGACGATGGCCGCTCCTGCCGCGAGGCACGCGGCGGCCACGCTCGCCTTGGTAGTGTCGATAGACACGGGCGCTGCGGACGAAAGCGCCCGCACGACCGGCAGAACACGGGCAAGCTCATCGCCCGCGTCAACGGACTCGGCCCCTGGCCTGGTGGACTCGCCGCCCACGTCGAGCACATCCGCGCCCTCGGCGACAAGCCGCCTGCCGTGCGCCACGGCGGCCTCGACTCCGGCGTGCCGCCCGCCATCGTAGAACGAATCGGGCGTCACATTGAGGATCGCGCACACGACAAAGGGGGCGGGTCCGAGAACCCTGCCCCCCGAAAGCGTCCAGGTGACGGAAACGGTCATGCCAGCACGTCCCTAGTGAACCTTCTTGTCGTCGTCTTTGTCGGACCAGGTGAATTCGTCCTTGTCCGCGTCTTTGGTCCCCCCGCCGGAAGGTTGTGTACCCTCGGACTCCTGCCCGGATTCCCCGGCGGACGACTCGCCGGGTTCCTTGTCGTGGGCCAGGGCGCTGCCAAGCGTTCCAGCCGAACGGCGAGGTTTGGGTTCGGACGGCGCGGCGTCCTCGTCTTTCGCTTCCGTGGCATCCAAATGGTCCTTAAAGCTCGAAGGTTCCTTGGAGGAAGCCTCCTTCTCGGGAGCGGCCGGACCTTCGGCTCCCCCGCCCGACTGCGGCCCTGTGCCGGAGCCGCCGTTTTTGGGCATGGGCGGCAATTCCTTGCCCTCCATGAGCAGGTCGATGTCCGCGCCGGTGATGGTCTCGCGTTCGAGCAGCGCGGCCGCGATCCTGTGCATGACCTCGGCGTTCTCCCCGAGGAGCGTGCGGGTCTTCTCGTGCGCCTCGTCGACGAAACGGCGCACCTCGGCGTCGATGAGCCGGGCGGTGTCTTCGGAGTAGTCGCGGTTATGGATCAACTCCTTGCCCAGAAAGACCTGCTCGGAACTGTCGCCGAAGGCCAACGGCCCGAGCTTGTCGCTCATGCCGAAGTTGCGCACCATGCGCCGGGCGATCTTGGAGGCGCGCTCGATGTCGTTGGTGGCACCGGTGGTGATCTCGCCGAGGAAGAGTTCCTCGGCCGCGCGCCCGCCGAGCAGGACCACGAGTTGGTTCATGAGGTACTGTTTGGAGTAGCCGTGGCGGTCGTCCACGGGCAGTTGCTGGGTCACGCCCAGAGCCATGCCGCGTGGAATGATCGTCACCTTGTGCACGGGGTCGGTGCCGGGCAGAAGCTTGGCCGCCAGGGCGTGGCCCGCCTCGTGGTAGGCCGTGACGCGCTTCTCTTCCTCGGAGAGGATCAACGAGCGGCGTTCTTTGCCCATGAGCACCTTGTCCTTGGCTTCCTCGAAGTCGAGCATGTCCACTTCGTTCTTGTTCAGCTTGGCGGCGTGCAGCGCGGCCTCGTTGACCAGGTTCTCCAAGTCCGCGCCGGAAAAGCCCGGCGTGCCGCGCGCGATGACTTCCAGATTCACGGACGGATCGAGCGGGGTTTTGCGCGTGTGCACCTGCAGGATGCGGGTGCGGCCGCGCAGGTCGGGCGTAGGCACCACCACCTGGCGGTCGAAGCGGCCGGGACGCAGAAGCGCCGGGTCGAGCACGTCGGGCCGGTTGGTGGCTGCGATGAGAATGACGCCCTCGTTGGACTCGAAGCCATCCATCTCCACGAGCATCTGGTTCAGGGTCTGCTCTCGCTCGTCGTGACCGCCGCCCAGGCCAGCGCCACGCTGGCGTCCCACGGCGTCGATCTCATCGATGAAAATCAGGCAGGGGGCGCTCTTCTTGCCCTGGGTGAAAAGGTCGCGCACGCGGGCCGCGCCCACGCCAACGAACATCTCCACGAAATCGGAGCCGGAGATGGAAAAGAACGGCACGCCGGCCTCGCCAGCCACGGCCCGGGCCATAAGCGTCTTGCCGGTGCCTGGAGGGCCGACGAGCAGCACGCCCTTGGGGATGCGGCCGCCAAGACGCGTGAATTTCTTGGGATTGGAGAGAAACTCCACGATCTCGGAGAGTTCCTCCTTGGCCTCGTCCACGCCCGCCACGTCGGCGAAGGTGACCTTGGTCTCCTCGGCGGTCATCATCTTGGCCCGGGAGCGGCCGAAGGACATGGCTCCGCCCTTGCCTCCACCGCCGCCCTGCATCTGACGCATGAAGAAAATCCACACGCCGATGATGAGGAGCATGGGGAACCAGTTGAGGAGCAGGCTCATGTACCAGGGCACAGATTCGGCCGGTTCGGCCACCACCTGCACCTTATTGGCGAGAAGCTTGTCCACGAGCCCCTGATCGCGGGGCGCGAAGGTCCCGAACCGGCGGCCGTCGATCATCACGCCGCTGACCTGATCGCCCTGTATCTTCACCGAGGCGACCTGGCCGCGCTCCACGGACTGTATGAACTCGCTGTAGGCGAGTTTGGTCTCGGTGGCCGGGGGCTGGTTGAACATGTTGAACAGAACCACCATCACCAGGGAGATGGTGATCCAGAGAATCAGATTCTTGGTGACGTTGTTCACGTCGGAACTCCTTCTCAATAGACCGCGCGCGTCTCGCCCGGCCGTCGGATACGAGCGATTAGTAGTAATACCTCAAGCGCCCGGTGGCAAGGCAAAGACGCCGCGTGCGGGTCTCGCCTTGCCATGTGCGGGGATCGGCGCTACCACGCCCCGGATGAGCGGCGCGGAACTGTATCTCGTTGCGGTGGCCCTGGCCATGGACGCGTCGGCCGTGGCCCTGGCTGCGGGCATCTGCCTGCCCCAGGTCACCTGGCGCCACACCTTCCGGCTGGCCTGGCATTTCGGGCTGTTCCAGGCGCTCATGCCGGTGCTCGGCTGGCTGCTCGGCCTGTCCTTCCGCTTCGCCGTGGAAACCTTCGCGCCCTGGATCGCCTTCGCGCTGCTGGCCTTCGTGGGCGGCCGCATGGTCAAGGAAGGGATGTCCGGCGACAGGGACGAGGAGTGTCCGCGTAAGGACCCCACACGCGGCAGGACGCTGATCGTGCTTTCGGTGGCCACGAGCATCGACGCCCTGGCAGTGGGGCTCTCCCTGTCCGTGCTCGGCGCGCCCATCGCCATGCCCGCCGTGGTCATCGGGCTGACCTGCGCCGTCTTCACGGCCGCGGGCCTGCACCTGGGCCGGCTGGCCGGGCGCGTGCAAAGGCTCTCGCACTGGGCCGAGGCGCTCGGCGGCCTTGTGCTCATCGCCATCGGCCTGCGCATCCTGTGGGAAAACGGCGTCTTCGGCCGCTGAAAAGGTCCCGTCCGCCGCGTTGCCGCGAAAAGCGGCTTTGCCAGTAATCCGCGGCGTCTTCGGCATCCGATCCGGATTGCATCGGGTCCGGCGGCCCGCGCCGCGCATCAGGAAGACGAAGTCCCCTGCTCCGCGGCGCAAAAGGCGCGCACGGCCGCAAGCTGCGCGGCCACGCTCGCGGGACCGGTGGAGCCCGGCGTGACGCGGCGGGCCACGGCGTTGGCGTAATCGAGAACCGTAAAGACATCCTCACCGATCAGCGGCGAAAATCCCCTGAGTTCTTCCAGGGAAAGGTCTTCGAGACCGACGCCCCGCCCTTCGGCGTGGGCCACCGCCCGGCCGGTGACGTGGTGCGCCTCCCGGAAGGGAAGCCCCTTGCCCACGAGGTAGTCGGCCAGCTCCGTGGCATTCAGGAAGCCGCGCGAGAGCGCCCGGGCCATGGCCTCGGGCACGAAGCCCATGCGCTCCATCATGCCCGCCATGCAGGCCAGGGAAAGCGAGACCGTGCGGTCGGTGTCGAAGAACGGCTCCTTGTCTTCCTGCAGATCCCGGTTGTAGGCCAGGGGCAGCCCCTTCACCGTGGTCAAAAGGCCCATGAGCGCGCCGTAGACCCGACCGGTCTTGCCGCGCATAAGCTCGGCCACGTCCGGATTCTTCTTCTGGGGCATGATGCTCGATCCCGTGGCGTAGCCATCGGGCAGGCGCACGAAGCCGAAGGCCGGGTTGGCCCAGATAACGATCTCCTCGCACAGGCGCGAGAGATGGGCCATGATCAGCGAGCCGACGAACAGCGCTTCGAGCGCGAAATCCCGGTCCGAGACGGCGTCCATGGAGTTCTGGAAGACGCCGCGAAAACCCAGCTCTCGCGCCACGGCCCCAGGGTCGAGCGGATAGGTTGTTCCGGCCAGGGCCGCAGCTCCAAGCGGCGAAACGAGAATTCGGTCAAGGGCGTCGTCGATGCGCTCGGCATCGCGCATGAACATGGCGCAATAGGCCAGCAGATGATGAGCCAGGCTCACGGGTTGGGCAGGCTGCATATGCGTGCAACCGGGTAGAAGCGTCTCGCGGTGCTCCTCGGCCCTTTGGGCCAGGACCGCCACCAGGCGACGAAGCCCCTCGCGCCAGGCCGTGAGCCGCGCGGCCGTGTGGATGCGGAAATCGAGCCCCACCTGGTCGTTGCGGCTGCGGCCGGTGTGCAGCTTCTTGCCCGCCTCGCCGATTATCTCGGTCAGGCGCGCCTCGATGTTCATGTGCACGTCCTCGCGCTCTGTGAGGAACGTGAACGAACCGGATTCGATCTCGGCCTTGACCGCATCGAGTCCTTCGCGGATGGCGCGCGCCTCGTCGGCCGTAAGCACGCCCACGGCCGCAAGCATGGCCGCATGAGCCCTGGAGCCCGCGATGTCGGCCGCGTACAGCGCGCGGTCGAAGCTCACGGACTCGGTGTACTCCTCCACCAGGGCCTCGGTGGTCTCGGCGAAGCGGCCGCCCCAGAGCTTGGACATGACCTAGCCGATCCTCTTGGAGCCGCGGATGCGCAGGCTTTGCAAACGGATGAATCCGGCCGCGTCGCGCTGATCGTAGACGCTGTCCTCCTCGAAGGTGGCCAAGTCGGCGTTGTAGAGCGAATTGGGCGACTTGCGGCCGAGAGGATAGACCCCGCCCTTGTAGAGCTTGAGGCGTACCGTGCCGCTCACGCGCTCCTGGGCCTTGTCCATGAGGGCCTGCAGCACCTCGCGCTCGGGCGAGAACCAAAAGCCGTAGTAGACCATTTCGGCATAACGAGGGATGAGCGAATCGCGCAGGTGCATGACCTCGCGGTCCATGCACAACGACTCCAGATCGCGGTGCGCGGCGTGCAGGATGGTGCCGCCGGGCGTCTCGTAGACGCCGCGCGACTTCATGCCCACGAAGCGGTTCTCCACCATGTCCATGCGGCCGATGCCGTGCTTGCCGCCGATGCGGTTGAGCTCGGCCAGCAGCGCGGCCGGGCTCATCTCCTTGCCGTTCAGCGCCACGGGATCGCCCTTTTCATAGTCGATCATGACGATCTGCGGCTCGGCCGGGGCCTCCTCGGGCGGCACGGTCATGGAATAGGTGTAGGGGCCGCCCTCTTCCCAGGGGTCCTCCAGTTCGCCGCCCTCGAAGGACAGGTGCAGAAGGTTGCCGTCGCAGGAGTAGGGCTTGGCCTTGGTCACGGTCACGGGAATGTTGTTCTCCCTGGCGTAGTTCACGAGGTCGGTACGCGACTTCATGTCCCATTCACGCCAGGGGGCGATGCAGCGAAGCCCCGGAGCAAGGGCCGCGGCCGTGAGTTCGAAGCGCACCTGGTCATTGCCCTTGCCCGTGGCGCCGTGGGCGATGGCTTGGCAGCCCTCGGCCAGGGCGATCTCCACCAGACGCTTGGCGATCAACGGCCGGGCGATGGAGGTGCCGAGCAGATAGCGGCCCTCGTAGACGGCCCCCGCGCGCAGCATGGGAAAGATGAAGTCGCGAGCGAACTCCTCGCGCTGGTCCTCGACGTAGGCCTTGGCCGCGCCGGTCTCCAAGGCGCGCTTCTCCACGCCCGAGAGGTCCTCGTCCTGGCCCAGGTCGGCGGTGAAGGTCACCACCTCGCAGCCGTAGGTGTTTTTGATCCACTTGAGAATGACCGAGGTGTCCAGGCCGCCGGAATAGGCCAGTACGACCTTCTGAATGGTGCTCATCTGCGTTCTCCGTGTGCTCGTCTCAGGAATATATCCATTCGAGAATGGCTTTTTGCATGTGCAGACGGTTTTCGGCTTGGTCCCAGACGATGCTCGCCGGGCCCTCCAGGACCGCCTCGGTCAATTCCTCGCCGCGATGCGCGGGCAGGCAGTGCATGACCTTGCAGGTCGGCTTGGCCAGGGCCAGCAACTCCTCGCTGACCTGGAAGGCGCCGAATTTCCTCAGGCGATCGTCGAACTCGTGCTCCTGGCCCATGGAGGCCCAGACGTCGGTGTTCACGTAGTCCGCGTCCTTCACGGCAAGCGCGGGGTCGTCGCACAGGGTGAGGCGCGCGCCAAGGCCCTTTGCTCGCTTCACGACCGCCTCGTCCGGCTCGAAGCCCCTGGGGCAGGCGAGCCGGAGTTCGAAGCCGAAGAGCGCGGCCGCGTTGATGAACGAATGGGCCATATTGTTTCCGTCGCCCACCCAGGCCACTTTCAGAGAGGCCAGATCAGGCGTGCGCTCGTACATGGTCAGGCAATCGCTCATCACCTGGCAGGGGTGAAACTGGTCCGAGAGAGCATTGACCACCGGCACCGAGGCGTAACGCACCAGTTCCTCCAGCTTCTCCTGGCCGAAGGTGCGCACGATGAGGCCGTCCGCGTAGCGCGAGATGACGCGCGCCGTGTCCTTCAGGGGCTCGGAGCGGCCAAGCTGCGACTCGCGGTCGGTCATGAAGATGGTGGAGCCGCCCAGGTGGCGCACGGCGACCTCGAAGGACAACCTGGTGCGGGTGGAAGCCTTCTCGAAGACCAGCACCATGGTCTTGCCCCGAAGCAAGTCCAGGCGCTGCCCGGCGCGCTTCATCTCGTCGGCGCGGCGGACCATGGCAAAGGCCTCGTCGCGGGTCAGATCGAGGATGGTCAGGAAATGTTTCGTCATATACCCCTCGCGGCGAAAAAGAGTTGCATAGCGCCAAAGTACCGGATTTGTAAAGTGTCGACCAAGGAAGCTTTCCCCCGTCACGGCCCTGCCCGGCCGTTCAGAGCGCCGTGCCGGCCGCCATGCCCGAGACGAAAGCCCAGTGGATGTTGTAGCCGCCCAGATCGCCGGTCACGTCCAGGGTCTCCCCCACCACGTAAAGCCCTGGCGCAGGGCGGGCTGCGAAGGTCTTCTGGCAGATTGCGGCCGTGTCCACGCCGCCTGTGGTGACCTCTGCCCGCGCCTGTTTCGGATCGCCCGAGGGCCGCAGGGCGAAATCCTTGACCCGCGTGGCCAAAGCGTCGCGCTCCGCGCGCGTCAGATCGGCCAGCCGCCTGCCGCCGACGTCCGCGCACAGGGCCTCGGCCAGCCTGGCGGGCAACCGCTTGGCCAGGGCGTTTCTGGCCAATGTCTTACCCGAGGACAGGGCCAGCACGTCAAAAATGTCCTCGCCCGGCAGAAAGTCCAGCCGCAGTGGCGCGGATGCGAACGCAGGCCTGAGCGTGGCCCGAAGCGCGGCCGGACCGGAAAGTCCTTGGTGGGTGAAGAGAAGGTCGTCCACAAAGCGCTCCGGGCCGCATGAGACGCCGACCGGAAGCGAGATGCCAGAAAGGTCCGCTGGAGACAGCCCGGCCGCGCCTGTCCAAGGGATGGGCGCCAGGGCTGGGCGCGGCGGCTGGATGGCGAGTCCGAAGCGTCTGGCGAGACGAAAGCCGAGATCGCTCGCTCCGGCGCCCCGCCACGACGGCCCGCCAAGGGCCAATACCGCGCGCGAAGCCGCGAACACGCCGGATTCCGTGCGTAGCGTGAAAATCTCGCCGCCCTCTAGGCTCCTGACCGGCTCGCCAAAGGCAAAAGTCACTCCGGCCTCGCGGCAGGCGTCGAGCAGTCCGTCGGCCAGGCGGTCGGCCGAAACGTCGAGGAAGAGCTTGCCCTGGTCGCGCTCCTCGAAACCGCAATCGAACCGGGCCACGAACTCCACGGCGTCCCACGGCCCGAAACGGGCCAGGGCCGAGACGGCGAAGCGCGGGTTGGCCCCGAAATAATGCGAGGCGTCCATGTGCAGATTGGTGAAGTTGCAACGGCCGCCGCCCGCGATGCGAAGCTTTTTGCCGGGCCGGGCCAGATGATCGGCGAGCAGCACGCGACGGCCCCTTTGCGCCGCCGTGAGCGCGCAGACCAGCCCGGCCGCGCCAGCGCCCAGAACGATGGCCTCGAACGGATGGCTCATGGGATTTGCGCGAACGCCCGCCCGAAAGCCCCGGCAGCCGCTTCCACGGCCGTTTCGGTCAGGGCGTCCATGGTTTCGCCGTGTTCCAGCCCCGCAAGATGCAAAAGCCCGTGAGCCAAAAGGCGCGCGGTGTGCTCCGTCGGCTCCTGGCCGTAGAGGTGCGCCTCGCGCGCCAGGGTCTCGACCGAGAGCACGAGATCGCCGAGGAAAGCGCCCTTTCGCGGCTCCTCGCCGGAGGGAAAGGAGAGCACGTTGGTGGGTCCAGGAAAGCCCCGCGCCTTCCTGTTCAGCGCGGCCATCCCGGCGTCGTCCACGAGGCGCAGATCGAAGCGGCAGCCACGAAGGCCCAGGGCCTCCAAGAGCAGGGAGCACAGCCGCGCCAACTCGACGCGGCCGAGCGGAAATCCGGGCAAAAACGGCAGGCCTGGATCGCGAACGATCACTTCACGACCTTGAGACCAGGTTCCTGGCGCGCCTGTTCCCCGGACCTCACTGCGTGTTCGGGCTTCTCCCTTTGCCGCTGCTCGCCACCCTTGGCCTCGGCCTTGTCCTTGTCGGGGTAGTCGATGCGCTGGTGGAAGATGCCGGTCAACACGCGCTGGAACGCCTCGGAGATGAGGTGCAGATCCTTCAGCGTCAGTTCGGATTCGTCGAGCTGTCCCTCGGTGAAGATGGAGCGCACGATGGAGTCGATGTGGTTCTTGACGCGCGAGGGAGTGGGCTCGTTCAGGGTGCGGCTCGACGCCTCGATGGCGTCGGCCAGCATGACCAGACCGGCCTCCTTGGTCTGCGGCTTGGGCCCGGGATAACGGTACTCCTCCTCGCGGGGCATGTCCTCGCCGCGCGCCTCGGCCTGCTCCTGCGCCTTCTTGTGGAAATAGGCGATGAGGGAGGTGCCGTGGTGCTGCTGGATGATGTCCGTTATCTCCTGGCCGAGCTTGTGCTCGCGCGCCAGTTCCATTCCCTTTTTGACGTGAGCCGTGAGCACCAGGGCGGACATGGATGGGGCCAGCTTGTCGTGCTTGTTGGCCTGTCCGAACTGGTTCTCGATGAAATACTGCGGGTTCTTGATCTTGCCCACGTCGTGGTAGAGCGCCGAGACCCTGGCCAGGATGGCGTTGCAGCCGATGGCCCGCGCCCCGGCCTCGACCATGTTCGAGACGACCAGGGAATGGTGGTAGGTACCGGGCGCGCTGACCATGAGTTCCTGGAGGAGCGGTTGCTCCAGGCTCATGAGTTCGAGCAGCTTGAAGCGGGAGGTGTATCCGAAGACCATCTCCACGATGGCAGAGAGAGAGAGCACGGTGATGAGAGCCAAAAGAACGTTGGCCGTGGCCGCGACCACGCCTTCGGCCACGAAGGAGTAGCCCCTGAAGTCCATCAGGCTCACGCCCGCCCAAGTCAGAATGGTGGCCCCGAAGAGCGGGAAGATACAGCGCAGCAGCTCGGAGCGGGTCTGAGCGCGCTTGATGAAGATGACCGCGAATAGAGCAGTGGCGAAATAGAAGGCAAAGAGCGAGAGATCGCCACCGCCGAGCAGGCCGCAGATGAAGGCGAGCAGGAGCACGGCGAAGAAGCACATGCCGAAGGGGAAGAACAGGGCCAGCACGCCGGTCGCGCCGGAAACGGGCAGCAGGATGGGGAAAAGGTCACCGGGCACGTCCATGAAGACGATGCCTGCGGACAGCGGTCCCTGAAGAGCAAAAAGAAGTTTGGCGCCGCCGCCGAAAAGCAGCAGGATCACGGCCAGAAGCGCTCCGTCGCGATCCGAGGGAACGCGCCCCCGATCATGCACCTGTACGAGATACATGCCCAGCACGAGCATGAGCCCGATGAGGAACAAGCCACCTGCCTTGGCCGAGTCGAAATATTCCGAGTGCTGGCTCATGAGCGCCTGCAGCTTGATTTGCTGTTCCCGGGTGACGCGCTCGCCCTGGCGGACGATGATCTCGCCCTTCTTCACCTGGGTGTAGACCGGCTCGACCATGGCCATGACCCCGCGTTTGCGCAGGGTGGTCTCCTCGGTGTTGTAGGCCAGAGTCGGCGTCAGCAGGGGATCGATGAGGGCCAGCACGGCCTGGCGCACGCGAAGCGGCTTTTGCAACTCGCGGTTCAAAAAGACGTTCAGGTTCTCGCGCAGCCCGGCGAGTTCGTCGATCTCACTGACGCTGGTCAGCAGACGCTCCTCGTCGGTGGAGGCGTCGCGCACGATGATCCCACCCGCATAGGTCGAGAGCGCCTGCCTGTCGCGGGCCACGCCGCCCGACAGTCGTTCCGTTAGCCAAGGTAGGACCGACTCCACGACCAGTCCCTGGAAGTCGGACATACGCCACATGCGTAGCGTGCTCAACGGAATCTCGGCGTTCAGTTCCTCGGATATCTGCCAGCGGACCCGCTCCAGGTCGTCGGCGTCGGCCTCGCCGAGTTCGTTGAATATTTCGATGACCTGCTGTTCGATACGCGAGGCTACGGTCACGTCGAGGTCGAAAACCGGAGGCTGGAGATCACCGATCTGGCGGCGCTTGCGCTCGGTGGATTCGGTGTCCTCGATGAGCAGGTCGCGGGTGGCCGTGACGTCGCCGCTGGCCACGTCTCCGGCCACAAAAATGGCCAGCTTGCGTTCCACGTTCAGCCCGGCCAGCAGGCCGAGCACGACCAGCGAAAGGACGAGCGCCGCGAGGCCGACCCTGGGGAGCGGAGCGGCGGCCGTGGCAGCCTTGCGGGAATGCCCGTTAGCGCCGGGTTTCTTTTGTTTGCGAGTGCCGGTCATAGGCTTTCACGATTCTCCCCACCAAAGGATGGCGGATGACGTCGTTCTCCTCGAAGGTGACGAAGCGGATGCCCTCCACCCCGTCGAGCACGCGCCGGGCATGGATGAGACCCGAGGCCGAGGCGCCGGGAAGGTCGATCTGGGTCACGTCGCCGGTGATCACGGCCTTGGAGTTGAATCCCAGACGCGTCAGAAACATCTTCATCTGCTCGGGCGTGGTGTTCTGGGCCTCGTCCAGAATGATGAACGAGTCGTTGAGTGTGCGGCCGCGCATGAAGGCCAGCGGGGCGATCTCAATGCTGCCCTTGGCGAGCATCTCCTGCACGCGCTCGAAATCGAGCATGTCGTTCAAGGCGTCGTACAACGGCCGCAGATAGGGGTTGACCTTCTCCACCATGTCGCCAGGCAGAAAACCGAGCTTCTCGCCAGCCTCCACGGCGGGACGGGTCAGCACCAGCCGCTTGATGCGCCGCTCGGACAATGCGGCCACGGCCATGGCCACGGCCAGGTACGTCTTGCCCGTGCCCGCCGGGCCGATGCCGAAGACCATGTCGGCCTCGGCGATGGCGTCGAGGTATTCCTTTTGCCCTGGGCTCTTGGCGGCCACGGTCTTCTTCTTGGAGACGCGCCACACACCAGGCTTCTCGCCGGGGGACTCCCGCGTTCCGGCGGGAGTGGATTCCTCGTCCGCCTCGCGCCCGTATTCATCGTCCACATCGCGTTCCGTAACGGAGCGGCCCGACTTGACCCGCTCGTAGAGGTCGGCCAGGACGCGCGTGACCCGCTCCAGGGTTTCCTTGTCCCTGGCGCGCAAGGTCAGGGTCGATCCACGCGAGTGGATGGCCGCGCCGGAAAGGCTGCTCAGACGCTTCAGGTGCATTTCGTGCGGGCCGAAGAGTTCGCCCGCCAGCCGTGTGTCGCCGAACTCCAGGCGACGGCTGGTCATTTCGGCCATTTCGCCGACCTCGGAGAAGGAATCATGCGGCCCAGATAATCCTTTTTATCCCAGGCGTCCATGCCCCCCTAAATGCGGCGGAATCATTGGACTGCAAGCCGATCCTCCAGTTCCTTGTCGAGCCGGACGCGCAGAACCCGGTCGGGCTTGTCCAGACGCACGAGGCCCTTGGCCGCACCCTTGATCGTGCGCACGGCGCGCGCCTCGGCCAGCAGAACGTCTGCCCAGGCCGCGTCCCGCAAGGGGCTGGAAAGCGCCGCCAGCGAGGCGGCTTCGAGCAGGCTTCGCTCGGGCACTTCCTGGCCGGGATGGTCGCGCACGATCACCACGTGCGCCCCGGCCGCGTCCTTGACGTGCAGCCATAGGTCGTGGGGCCGAGCGGCGCGCGTGACCAGACCGTGGTTCGCGGCCGCGCTCTTGCCGCGCACCGCCAAAAAGCCGTCCGTGGTCACAAAGACCTTGATCGCAAGCCCCTGAAAACGCTTGGGGAGGGTTTGTGCGGGTTTCTCCAGGGACGATCCGGGACCGGCCGGGCCCACGTCGGACGCGTCGTTCCCGTCCGCCTCGCGGGCAGTCGGCACGATGTCGGTGAAGGCGGTCTCGTATTCGCGCAATACCTCCTGCCGCCTGCGAGCGACATGGGCAAGCCCTCTGCGGCCCTTGGCGGCACGGGAAAAAAGCGCCTGCATGGTGCCCGCCGCGCCCAGGCGCGGATCGATCTCGACTTCCACAAGGCCGCCGTCGGGGTGGGCGAGTGTAAGCCGCTCGGGCTGCGCTCCGTCCACGCGGGAGCGAAGCGCGGAAAGATTGGCCTGTAAGGCCTCGGCGGCGCGTTGCGAGACCAAAAGCCCGACCAGCCGCTCCTCGTCGCGGGCAAGCAGCTTCAGCAAGCGGTCGCGGCGCTTCCCAGCAGCCTTTTCCCGCTGCGACGCCTCGGAGGCGTCTGTGCTCAACATCTCGTAGAACCTGGGCTCCGCAACGCTTCGTGCCGCCAAGAGCGCGTCCTCGCGCCGCACGGCCGCGGGCGAGCAAAGCGGCCAGCAGACCGGGGCGTGGCCCTCGGGCATTGTCCAGAATTCGCCGCACTCGCCCGCCGCAAGCCTTTCCAGTTCGAGCACGGCCTCAACGCGAGGCAGCCCCCCCAGATGGCGGCGAAGCCCCGGCGAGACATGCGGAAACTCGCGCCAGATATCTTCGTCGCCCAAAACGGCGTCGAGAGACGGCCAGGGGGGCGGGCGGCCAAAGTCCTCGGGCAGGACGTCCACATGGCGCGCGCCTTGTCTCAGATCGAGCACCAGTGCGCCGCGTCCCGCAAGCACGAGAGCAAACGAGAGCGAGGGCCAGTCCGCCCTGCATTCGACCACGCGCGAACCCGTGACGCGCTTGCGCAGCCACATGGCAAACGCTCCGGGATCATGGGGCATGGGAGGTTTGGCCGGGGTCAGGCAGAAAAGGCCCCGCGCCTTGTGGGGATGGAAAAGCAGAAAAAACGCTTCGCCCTCCTTCTTGAGGGCGAAAACGAAACAGCCCTTGGCGGGCTCGAAGACCTTGCCGCAGCGAGCCCCGGTCAGCCGAGGCGCGAGGCAGGCCGCAAACGCCCTAAAGAAGACCGCGTCCACGGCCGCCCCCAGGGAGCGCGGCGGCTACTCGCCGCGCTGATCCTCTTCCTGCTCGCGCTTGCTCTTGCACTTGATGCACAGCGTGGTCACAGGACGGGCCTTGAGCCTGGGCACCCCGATCTCCTCCTCGCAGTCCTCGCAAATGCCATAGGTGCCGTCGTCGATGCGCTGCAGCGCTTCCTGGATCTTGCGGATCAGCTTGCGCTCGCGATCGCGGAGCCTCAAGGTAAAGGAACGGTCGGACTCGGCCGTGGCCCTGTCCGCCGGGTCGGCGTAGTTCTCGGGGCTGTCGGTCATATCCTCCAGCGTCTCTTCGCCCGCCTTGAGGATGTCGTCCAGCATGTCCTTGAGCAGAACCCGGAAATAATCGATGTCTTCCTGCCGCATCATGTTCTCCCGAAGGCCAGACAGGCCCCCTCGTGAAGTTCGCCCTGCCCTTAATGGAATTATCCCGAAAAATAAAGCCCCGAGTACCCGAAAGCATGGCTCCCCAAAAATTATAACGCCGATTCACGGCGTTGCGGTCTTTTTTTCGATCCGCAACAAAGACCTGTTGACACCCGATACCGTCGCGGATAAATAGGTGCTCCCTTTTGGGCGGGAATAACTCAGTGGTAGAGTGCAACCTTGCCAAGGTTGAAGTCGCGGGTTCAAATCCCGTTTCCCGCTCCAAAGAAAGGGCGGCATAGCCAAGTGGTAAGGCAGAGGTCTGCAAAACCTCCATTCTCCGGTTCAAATCCGGATGCCGCCTCCAAGATCGTTCTTTATAATATGATATAGATGTGGACGGCGGAAGCGTCGGGCTTCAAAGCCCAGACGACCCTCAGACCAGCCGTCTGCCTCGTTGAGCGGGAATAACTCAGTGGTAGAGTGCAACCTTGCCAAGGTTGAAGTCGCGGGTTCAAATCCCGTTTCCCGCTCCAAACGCTTTCCATGGCCGGTCCACGCGACCGGCCTTTTTCTTTCCCCTTGCAAAATCATACGAATAGAGTATGGAATCGTGCCCTGGCGCGTTGACCGAGCGGTGCAAATCGGCTACTCCCAGGCATCCCCCCACCCTACAAAGGACAGATTGTGAGCACGACTCCACCGCCCGACGCGAGCCTCGACGATCTTCTTGCGGCCGCACGCACTCGCTATCGTGTGCGTTTCGATTCCGTGACCGTGGGCGGCACGACCCTCGAAGTTCCGCAGATCGAGGACATGGAAGCGTTCGTGGACGGTCTGCTGCGCGATTTGCCCGAAGGCATGCCGCCGGAACTGCCCTTCTGGGCCAAAATATGGCGCACCTCGCTGCTCGCGAGCCTCGTGATCCAACGCCTGGAGCCGGATGGACGCAGCCTGCTGGAGATCGGCGGCGGCGTGGGCGTGTGCGGCCTGTTTGCGGCGGCAAAAGGTTTTACGGCCACCATCAGCGACATCAACCCCGATGCGGTGCTCTTCATCCGCATCGCCGCGCTCAAGAACGGACTCGGCGACAGAGTGCGCGCGCGCCGCGTCGATTTCACCAAGGATCGCATGGGCGAGCGCTTCGACGTCATCGTGGGCAGTGAGATCCTCTACCTGGAAAAGCAGGCCCGGCCGCTGGCCAAGTTCCTCGACGCGCACATCTCCCTGCGGCCCGGCGCGGAGATCGTCCTAGCGCGCAACTATTGCCGTCAGGCCAAAAAGTTTCTCTCCCTCGCCCAGGATGCCTACGACATCAAGGCATGCACCATCGGCTTCAAAAGCTCCGCCCACGACTCGGCGGACAAAACCGACGACAGCGGCCCCACACCGGAAAAACACCTCTCCACCATTTACAGGATGACCCGGAAGACCCATGCGTAAGCTTGCAAGTTGCCTCAAGACCTACACCAAGGACCAGGACAAGGCGATCAGCCCCGTCGAAACCGTGGCCAAGGTGCGTGCGCTCCTGGCCGAGAAGGCCGAAGGGGTTCTGGCCGGAACCAAACGCATCGACACCGGACGCCTCGGCATTCCGGTCTACATAAGCCTCTACGGCCCCAAGGCCCGGGTGCTCACGCCCTCGCACAAGCAGATGGGCAAGGGCGCCTCGCCGGAGCAGGCCGAGGCCTCGGCCCTGATGGAGCTTGTGGAGCGCTACAGCTTTTTCGCCTTCTTCGACAATGAGAAGAACTTTCAAGAGATGACCTGGAGCGAGGCCGAGGCCGTCTTCGGCGAGGCCCTGATGCCGATCTCCGAAATCCTTTTGTCCGTGGGCGAGACCATGGACGAGGACAAAGCGCGGATGCTGCTCGACCTTCTGCCCTGGCGCTTTTGTCCGGCCATGCATGTGCCAAGCGGCGAGATGCGTTACGTGCCCGCCAACTGGTTCAAGCTGCTGAACGAATTCAACGGATCGAGCGCGGGCAACACCCTGGAGGAATCGCTTCTGCAGGGCGGCTGCGAGCTCGTGGAGCGTCACGTCAGCGCCGTCATCGACGACGCGCAGCCCGCGGATCTGCCCACCATCAGGCCCGCCACGAACGACCCGGCGCTCGCCGGGCTGTTGGGCTGTTTTACGAGTAATGGCGTGCAGGTCTGGATGAAAGACTTCTCGCTCGGCTTCCCCGTGCCCACGGTGGGAGCCGTGGCTTACGATCCGAGCACCTTTCCGGCCCTCTCGGAAATCGTTCTCACGGCGGGCACGGCCAGTTCGCCGATCAAGGCCGCCGTGCGCGCCCTGACCGAAGTGGCCCAACTCGCGGGCGATTTCGAGAGCGCCGCGCGCTACGAACCGTCGGGCCTCTACAAGCCGCGCGACATGGACGACGCCGCCTGGCTCACCAAGGGCGGCGAAGTCGATCTCGCAGCCCTGCCGAGCGTGGAGCACGACGACATCCGGGAGGAACTGCGCGCCCTGGCCGATGGCCTCATGACCATGGGCTACCCCCTGTACAGCATCGACACGAGCCACCCCGACCTCGGCGTGCCCACCAACTACAACTTCGCTCCGGGACTGCGCTTCCGCGAACGCAGCCGCGAGGCCTGCCTGGGCCTCTACGTGGGCCGCAGACTCTGCGAGGAACGCGATCAAGAGACTGCCGTGCGCGGCCTGAAGGTCATCGAAAGCGTCTACCCCGACGCCCACTTCCTGCCCTTCTTCGAGGGGCTGGCCGCGCTCAACGCGGGTGATCCGGGCCTGGCTTTCATCAAGTTCGACGCCGCACTGCCCCGGCAGAAAGGCGACGAGGACACCTCGCTGTGCGCTTTTTACGCGGGCTACAGCCTCTCCCAACTCGGCGACTGCGCCGGCGCCCTGCCCTACCTCGACAAGGCCATCGCCCTTGAGGCTGGCGCCAAGGAGTTCTTCAACCTACGCGGCGTGTGCCGTTTCAAGCAGATGGAATACACTGCGGCGGCCGAGGATTTCGGCGCGGCCCTCGACCTCGACGCCGGTTCGGCCGTGGACCTGGCCAATCTGGGCCTGTGCCACAAATTCTCCGGCCGCCACGAAGAGGCGCGTGAATACCTGGGCAAGGCCCTGGAAATGGACCCCTCACTCGAATTCGCCCGCGAGCACTTGCGCCAGATTTCCTAGGCAAGGAAATCGGACGCCTTGGCCCCCGGACGCACGGCGTCGTTTTCCCCGCGCGTCCGGGAGGCATGGCGAAAGGCCAGGAGACCAGCCGTTCCCGGCCAAGCTGTGAACCGGACACGCGCGCAATACATCAACAAATCAAAACTGATGACAAACAATTCCGTACTTCGCACGGACGGCTGGCCGCCGTGACAAGTGGAGTTCGTCATCGCTTTGTGAAAAAAAAATCAACTATTGACGAAATCGGCGCGCACAATTTAGAACCCATGACGCCCGACACAGCGACTGTCGGCCTACGGGGCCGCAATCGAATACGAGGTGACCGGCCAGAGGTTCCAAGCATTTTGACAGGCCGGTATCAGGGTGCTAAAACCCGCAAACCAACTCTTCAAGGAGGAGAACAATGGCGACTGTCGAATTCCAGGGCAAGACCTTTGAGGTTGACGAGGACGGCTTCCTGCAGAAGTTCGAGGACTGGAGCCCCGAGTGGGTGGAGTACGTCAAGGAGCAGGAAGGCATCAAGGAAATGACCGACGAGCACCAGAAGGTCATCGACTTCCTCCAGGACTACTACCGCAAGAACGGTATCGCCCCGATGGTGCGCATCCTCTCCAAGGTGACCGGCTACAAGCTGAAGCACATCTACGAGCTGTTCCCCTCCGGACCCGGCAAGGGAGCCTGCAAGATGGCCGGCCTGCCCAAGCCCACCGGCTGTGTCTAAACAGCGAACCGCCTTCTGATCATTCGAGCGGGGTCTTCGGACCCCGCTTTTTTTGTCCGCTTCTGCCGCTTCGCGCTTCGTGGCGGAAAAATATCCGCAAGCTTTCCCGCCAGACCGATGCCCGACGGGCGACGTGTTATCTGCCGCCCTTGCTCCGCGCTGTCCCGGCCGAAGCCCCCGCTTGACGGCCAGATTTACCCCCGCTCCTGGCGGGAGCAGCCTTTGCCGCTCCCTTCGCCGCCGTGGCCTTGCCTTTTCCAACTCCGCCCGAAGCGGACGCAGGCTTGCGCCTGCCTCTGGTCTTCTTGCGGCCCGCCTGTTCGCGCAGTTCTTTCTCGTATTCCGCGCTGAAGAGCTCTTCCTTCTTGCGCTCGAACGAGACCGCGGTCTTGATGGCCGCCGCGATCATGGCCACCACGGACAAGATGACGATGAGCCCCTTTTGCAATTGCCACTTCTGCCGGGTGAGCAGATCGAGGGCCCATGATTCGAAGTAGTGCTGCGCCCCGTAGATGATGGCCGGAACCATGACCAGGGCCAAGGCGAGCCCGATGAGCTCCAACCAGATGAAATTTCGCCCCAGGAGCAGGACGAAAAATGTCGAATCGCGGATGATACGCAGCGTCACCAGCCTGCCTTGCAGGACTGTCAGTCGCTCCTCGACATCGGCCAAATAGCCTTGCGCCTTGCGGAAATTCTCCGCGATCTGCATATGCTGGGTGCGCATCCAGTTCAATTTGTCGGCGCAGAAGTTGAAATCGTGGTTGAAATCCCGCAGCAGCTTGGGAAACGGAAACCACGAGGCATCCCGCTGGACGAAGGAGAGGCGCTCAATGAGCTGGGTGACGCGCTTCTCGAAAAGCTTGATCTCCTGGGCCACCTTTTCCTGCAATTCCTGATTGAATATTTTGGTGCCCGCAATGAGGCGGCGGTAGGAGACGAAATTTTCCACCCGGGTCAGGGCGAGAAGTTTGTCGATGCGGGGAGCGGCCACCTCCAGAAACTCGTGTTCCGGCGAAAACCACAAATCGAGTTTACCGGCCAATTCCTCGGCGATCTTCCTGGCCTTGCCCGCCTCGTCCCGGGTCTCGCGCCAGATGTCCCACAAGGCAGACAGGATGCTGAAACGGCCCCGTTCCAATTCTGGATCGATCACGATCCGGTTAAACATGTGAGGATCGCGCTCCACAAGTTGCTGGATGATGCCGATGGCGTGCTCCGTAAAGCCCATCTTGACAAGGCAGACGGCCTGCCTGTACAGCGCGTCGCTCCATCCCCGAGCATGGCCCTCGGCCTGCTTGTAGAGCGCCACGGCCTTGCCGAACTCGTACTGGTATTCCCAGAGCCTGCCCATGAACATGCACAATACGGCCCGCTGCACAGGGGTGTAAGAAAGCCGTTCCGCCTCCTGGAAAAAGAACATGGCCTGCTGGTGGTCGTCGGCCTCCATCAGCAGGAAGGCGTTCAGGGCTCTCGGCTGATAGCTGCGCGGATAGCGGGCCATGGCGTGCGCCGCCAACTGCTCTGCCGAGGCTCGATCGTCCTTGCGCAGGCTCTCCAAGGCATTCCAGATGAACTCGCCTTCCTCGGGACCGAGCGAATCGAAGGCGTCCTCCCAGTCCTTGGAACGGCTGCGCCAGACCATGGCCAGCATGCGCAGTTGGAATGGGAGGGTGTTTTCGAACATGCCCTGGACGAGGAGCCCGGCCCTGCTGTTCGCTTCGAGCAAGGGCGGGATCGCTTGTAGAGGGTTCTTTTGCAAGGCCTCGTCCACTTCGGCGGAGATGGCGCTCAAGTCCTCCACGTTGATGGAGGCCAATTTCTCGAAGACCTTGGGCCTGCCGAGGGGAATTTGGCGCGACGGGCAGGCCGAGGGGCGGTGGTTTTTGAGTCCGCAGTAGAAGCACTCGGCCTCCGTGCCCACGAGAATGCGGCGCGGAAGATCGACCTGAAGCGATCCCGCTCCTGTGCCGTCCTCTCCCGCCTGCGAGAGGCTGACGTAGCACCAGTTGTCAAGTCCCTGGCGCTCGTTGAAATAACTCACGGCGTTGACCGTGAATTCCTCGCCCATGAGGAAGGCGGTACGATAGCTCATGTGCGGATAATCCGGGGATAGCCGATTCCACTCGATGTTCAGTTTGCGCGGCAGATCCTCGTTGAAGTTCAGTCCTTCCTTGCCCACCGCGACCATCACGCACGGCCAATAGTGGGCTTCGGAATCCGCCTTGACTCCGCGCATCAGCGTCAGCATCTCCTTGGTCCATGAGCGCAACAGACGAAGATTTTCAAGAGGAAGGATGAGCGCCGACTCGTTGTAGATGTACTTAAGGCCCATGCGCCGCAACACGGCCTCGGCATTGTTGAAGAAACCGCGCCAGCCCAGGGTGTAGTCGCGCTCACCGGGATTGCCGAGCGGCTTGATGACGAAATACCAGGCCAGAGAAGAGTCGTAGGAAAAGCCCGACTCTGCCTCCAGGCGCTTCCATTCGGCCGCGGCAAGGCCTGGCACGGCGCCCACCGGCTTCAGCGTGAGCCCTGCCAGACCGGCCAGAGCCTCATGGCAGCGAGGATGGACGAGTACCTCGAAGGAATCTGGGGCATGGACTTCCTGCTTGAGCAGTTCGGCCGAAACGGACAGGGATACGTCGTTCTTCCAACCCACGAGAATCGAGGCGGGCACGACCGCGAAAAACAACGGCAAAGGATTGATGCGAGCCCATATCTGTAGGCGGGCGAGCGCCTTGAAGGCCTCGCGTGTGGAGAAGAACCACAGAGCCTGGGAGGCCGAGGCGGACATCTTGACGCCGCCGTGGTCCTCAAGAGTCTGCGTGAGTGCCTTGGAGAGCTGTCCGGACCAGACCATCCAGACGCCAAAACCGCTCGACACCACACGCGCCTGCCCCACGCTCGGCAGATTTTCAACTAACTCGGAAAAGCTATACATCGGCCCGTCCCGAGGGTATTATGTCAGATCAACGACATCCGAAGAGGTCAGATACTCTCATGGACATCTCAAAAACCATTGCCGAACTCAAGAAAGACCCGGAATTCCAAAAAAACGTGGGCATGGTCCTGGTCCATAACGGCGTCGTGCGCGGCTGGTCGCGCGCGGGGCACGAAACCGTCGAAGCCGTGGACATACATGTCGATCGCGACACGGTCGAGGCCATCCGCCGCGACATCGAAGCCAAACCCGGCATCTGGCGCGCCGTGGCCGAGGCCAACGACGGCCTGCTCTTCCCCGGCGACGACGTGCTCTTTCTCCTTGTGGCGGGCGACATCCGCGAGAACGTCAAGCCTGCCCTGGCGGAGTTTCTCGACAGGGTCAAGGCCGAGGCCGTGCACAAGAAGGAGCACGTGGCCGCGCCCGGTGAAGAACGCCGACAATCCTGAAGCAAGATACGAGCCAGCCGTGCTCGAACGCTCACGGAAACATCCTGATGGCGCACCGCGAGGCGACGCCGTACCAGGGCGCGTGGCCATTCTCGTGGAGCGCCTAGCCACCTATGGCGGCACCGAGGTCTTCGCCCGCAGACTGGCCCAGGCCTTGGCGGAAAGGGGACACGAAGTGGACGTGCTCTGCGCCCGTGCCGAAACCGATCCGCCGCCGGGTGTGGGTGTTGTGACGCTCGGCCGCCCGCCCCTGGGCAAGGCGATCAAGGCGGCCTGGTTTGCCATCACCGCCGAGCGCGCCCGCAAACGCGGCCGCTACGATGTCGCCATCTCCTGCGGCAACACCCTGACCCAGGACATCGCCCGCGTCAGCGGCGGCCCCCTGAGGGTATTCCAGGAAAAATCCATCCGCGCCTACCCATACGGCTTGGCCCGTCTCACCAAGCGGCTGCGGCGCGCTCTATCCCCGGCCAACGCCGTGGGTCGGGCCATCCAGCAGCGCCAGTTTGCCGTCCCCGGGCGAGTGGTCTGCGTCTCACACCTCGTGCGCGACTGGATGGCAGAAACGTTCCCCCACCTCGCGGAGCACGGCATGGACGTGGTCTACAACCAACCCGATCTGACGCGTTTCCGTCCGCCGAGCCAAGCCGAGAGAGAGGCCGCGCGAGCCTCCTTCGGCATCGCGACGGGTGAGGCAGTGGTCAGCCTCGCGGGCACGAACTTCATGCTCAAAGGCGTGGCCACGGCCGTGGCCGCAATGGCCGAACTGCCGTCCCACATCCGGCTCCTGGTCGCCGGGGGACGTAATCCCGCTCGCTTCGCCGCGCAGGCCGCACGGCTCGGAGTAGGGAACCGCGTCATCTTTCTTGGCCGGGTCACGGACATGCCCAGGCTCTACCACGCCTCGGATGTCTTCGTGCTGCCAACATTCTACGACACCTGCGCCAACGTGGTCCTGGAAGCGCTGGCCTCGGGCGCCAAAGCCATCACCACGCGCGACAACGGCGCCAGCTTCTTTCTCCCCGCGCATTGCGTACTCGACGATCCGGCAGACTCTCACAGGCTTGCAACACTCATCAAACAGGCATTGAGCGAACCCGCGCCAACCCCGTTCGTCTGGCCGGACGACGTGGCCTGCGGCATTGAGCCTTACGTGGCCCTGGTGGACGAGATCCTAACCACGAAAAGAGCTTCGTCCCGGAAGGAATCACGATGACAACATGCCGCCTTCTCGCTCTGGCCTGCTGCCTGTTCGCCTGCCTATGGCACGGTCCGGTGTCGGCCCAGGGCGACCCGCTCGCCGACTTGCCGCAAAGCGCGGCCGTGACGGGCGTGGGTATGGCCTTTGTGGGACCTCACCCCAAAAACGGCCCGCCGCCCGAACGCGCCGCCCGACGCAAGGCTATCCGCTTGGCGCGGCTCGATGCGCTGGAACAGGCGGTTTTGGCTCACATGGGTCCTGGCCCCACGCGCGACGCCTTCTACCGCGTCCGGCCCCGACTGAACCATATGGCCGACGCCTACCTCGAAGCCGTGCGCCAGACCGGTGAGGAAATGAATGCGCTGGACGCCCTGCAAGTCTCGATCGCGGCTTCGGTGCGGCTTCGCGACATGATGCGCGACGCCCTCGCCCTGGACGAACGAGGACGGCCGCCCTATCCGCCCAGAAACGGCGAACCGCTCACCGTGACCCACGAGGGGCTCTTCTCGCCAGACCGGAGCCGGGAGGTCATGGACTGCCTCGCGAGCGTCCTGCCCGACGCCGGGCAGGCGGTTTTCCTGCGCCACGCGGGCTCCACGGCCACTTACCGCCTGGATTACGTAGGCACTCCAGATGAATTCGCACAGGATCTGAAGTTGAACGCGGTCCAAAGGCAATGCGGGAATTTCGCGCTCATCCGAGGCGAAGGTTCGGTCCTGCGCATCGGCCCCGCCTCCGGAGACTGACGCCATGCCCAAGCCCGGACGCAAAGGCCACCTCGACCCTGCGCGCCGCTACCGCGCCTCCCTGTCCACGCAACCCGGCGAGGTTTCGTTTCAGGTCGTGGTCGAGGAATCCGACCTCATGATCACGGCCCGGCGCGATCTCTCCCATGAAGCCGCCGACGCGGCGCGGCGCCTGCGCGGCGAGATCATGGCCCACGCGGTCCTGTACCCGGAGTTTCTGACCAGCCTTTCGCCCGTGGCCGCGCCTCGCGGCGCACCGCTTATCGCAAGGCGCATGTGCGACGCCGCTGCCAGAACGGGCGTGGGCCCCATGGCGGCAGTGGCCGGAGCAGTAGCCCAAGGCGTGGCCGAGGCGCTGGCAGAGGCGAGCCCGGACGTGCTCGTTGAGAACGGCGGCGACCTCTACGCTCTTTCTACCAGGGAACGCACCATCGGCATCCTGGCCGACCCATCCCATGGTGTGGCTCTGGGCGTAACGATCATGCCTGACGAATTTCCGGTCAGCTTCTGCGCCTCTTCGGGCCGCATCGGCCATTCCCTCTCCTTCGGCGCGGGCGATCTCGTGGCTGTGCGCGCCCGCGACGCGAGCCTGGCCGACGCCGCTGCCACGGCTCTATGCAACCGCTTGCGCTCGTCGCGCGACTTGGCGGCGGTCACGGATCAGGCCATGGCCTGGGAGGAGATCGGGATCGAAGGGGTCTTTGCCCAGTGCGACGGCAGGATCGCCCTTTGGGGACGCATGGAACTAACAGCCATTGCAGGTTCCTGAAAAAACCATTCCACAGACCTTTCACAAAAAGCCGGAGACAAGGCGCACGAAAAATCCAAGGCTGATGCGCAGGAGAACTGTGCGTCGACCTTGGATTTTCACGGCACGCCTCGATGGCGCTTCTTGGTCGGCCCCTACAGATCGAGGACTTCCAGAGCCCGCTCGAACTGACGACCGTGCGGCGTGCGTCGACTTATCTCGCGTTCGACCTTGGTGATGCCCTTGAGGACCGTGGAATGCTTGCGGTTGAAGTGGCGACCGATGTCGTTGAGTGAAAGGTCGGTGTATTTGCGGGCCAGAAAGAAGGCGGTGTTGCGGGCCATGACCACGCCCTGCTTGCGGCTCTTGGAGGCGAGTTCGGGCGGCGCGAGCCTGAAGGTGCGGCACACTGCGTCGATGATCCTGCCGATGTCAGGGCTCTCCTGCTCCTGGGCGTAGTTGGAGAGCACTTGCAGGGCCATCTCCATGGTGATCTGCTCGCGCATGAGCCGGGCTTTGAGGATCAGGTTCTGCAGGCAACTTTCGAGCTGGCGGATGTCGGAGCGGATGCGTTCGGCCAGAACCGACGAGACGTCCTCGGGCAGATGGACCTGATACAGGCTCCTGGCCTTTTGTTCCACGATGCGCATGCGGGTCTCGAAATCGGGCCGCTCGATGACCGTCAAAAAACCCGAGCCAAAGCGCGAGGCCAAGTGGCTGTCCACGCCGGACAATTCCTTGGGCAGGAAAGAGCTCGTGAAAACCACCTTGCTGCCGCGCTCCTGAAGGGCCTTGAGCGTAGCCAAAAGCTCGTCCTGGATCTTCTCCTTACCCTGCAGAAAATGGATGTCCTCCATGAGCAACAGATCCACGTTCTCGCGAAACTCGGATTTGAAGCGGTCGATCTCGTTCATGCGCAAAGCCATGACCATGCGCGTAGCGAATTCTTCGGCCGTGAGATAGCGCAGCCGTACACGGCGGACGTTGGCTTCTTGGAAGAGCTGCTTGCCGATGGCCTGCAAAAGGTGCGTTTTGCCGAGCCCCGGTGCCGAGCACAAAAAAAGCTGGTCCGTGGAGAGCGACTGACGGCACACGCTTTGCGAGGCCGCGTGGGCCAAAGCGTTGTTGGGACCGACCACGAAATCGTCGAATGAGAAACGCCATTGGTAGGATGGGGCCGCGGTCGCGGGCTCGCTGGAGGCGCTCCTGCCGCAGGCGACGTCCATGGTGCGCATGGCCGAGGTGACGAGCGCGGGTTTGGCTCCGGCGAGAGCAGGCTTGGCGCTCGCGGCCCGAACCACGATCTCGGGCGAGACTCCGAGCGCTTGGCTGGCGGCTTCGCGGATCATGCCGACGAGCCTGTCGCGGACCCAGGAGGCGACAAAATCGTTGGGAGCGGTGAGGACGAGATCCCCGCCCTTGAACTCTGCGTTCAGGGGTTTAATCCAGACCTTGAAGAGACCTGGATTCAGCCTTTTTTCGAGGATTTCGAGAATATGCTCCCAGCCGTGTTTCATGGGGAGCAGTCTAAACCAGTTTTCATCGCGTGCCGCAACGCTGGCTGACCGGCTAAATGAAGCCTTGCCCCCGGCATTTTATCTACAGCCTATCCATCTGAAAAACAAAACCTTATTCATTATCTTGGCGATTCTGCGTCTTCGCGCCCCTCCCGTGGAGCCAGCGGGAATCCTGCCTCTTCTCCCCCGCTCCGGTATGCACCCAACAGCGCCGGGGAATTGTTTTCCACAGGCATGAACATAATTTTCTTCCAAAATCGCATTCTTCATTTCATTTTCGCTTTTACGCACAAGTCTCGCAGTTGACATTTTTGCCAGTGCGAAAACCCGAAAAAGACAATAAATATACCTCCAACATACTGAAAATAAAAATATAAACAAATCCGTAACGTTTTCAACGGGCCGCGTTCTCCCCCGCGGAACCATTGATGAAATTCGGGTTTGCCGGACAAAGCGGTCGGCGCAGCATTGCGACAGCCGCGCGCAATCGTCGCTCGCGGCGCCACAACATTTATAATTGCCTATGATTAAACGATTGCCACCTCGAACGACGTAAGGCCGCGGCGCGACAAACGAAACAGCCCGGTCAAGCCGGGCTGTTCGGGATGATATCCAAAATGTGTCGGGGAGGACGGCCCGGCAACGGTCTCAGGTGACGTTGAAGCGGGCCGCGAGATCGCCGAAGAGCGCGGGCAGGCGGCGGTTGAACTCGGCAAGAAGCGGCAGCATGACCTGCCGGATCTGCGGGTGGGCCGGGGTGTCGCAACGAAGCTTCAGCACGTGCCGCCACTCGCGCATGTTGGCGGTCATGACGATCTCGGTCTTCAGGGAATTGGGCAGCACGCTCCGCGCCTCCTGGGCCGTGGCCCCGGCGTCCACCAGATCGAGGTAGGCCTTCTCCGCCGCGAGCATGGCCTGTTTCCAGAGTTCATAGCGCGCGTCGTCCTCGGCCCAGAAATGGGGCCGGATGACCGTGATCTCGCGGCCGAACTTGTCCTTGGCGTAGTTGGCGTAGCGCGTGGACTCCTGGCTGTAGGAGGCCAGGCGGTGGCGCACCAGTTCGTGGGTCACGCCCCTGTCGCAGACGAAGCGCACCGTGGCCCCGGCGTGCTCGATGACCGACTCGTGGCCCGAGCGGACGATGCGGCCGATGAAGTCTGCGGCCGAATCCTCGGTGATGCGGTCCTCGGACTTGTAGCAGACGCGTCCGGCCAGTTCGAGCAGGCGCAAAAGGTCGGCGGGCTCGGCCATATGCATGATCTCGAAGGACGGGTCGATGATGCGCACGCATGCTCCTTGCAAAACGGCTAGATGATTTTCAGATGGGTGTAGGCCTTGGCCGTGGCCACGCGACCGCGCGGAGTGCGCTTCATGAAGCCGCACTGGATCAGGTAGGGCTCGTAGATCTCCTCGATGGTCCGCACTTCCTCGGAGAGGGCCACGGCCAGCGTCTTTACACCCACGGGTCCGCCCTGGAACTGCTCGATGAGCACGCCCAGGATGGCCCTGTCCATCTGGTCCAGGCCGTGCGGGTCCACGTCCATGCGATCGAGGGCGGCTACGGCCACGGCCTCGTCGATGACCTCGGCCCCCTGCACCAGGGCGAAGTCGCGCACCCGGCGGAGAAGTCGGCCCGCGATGCGCGGCGTGCCACGGGCGCGCCTGCCGATGGCCATGGCGCCCTCGCGGGTCACGCGCGCGCCCGTGATCCTGGCCGCGCGCTCCACGATCAAGGCCAATTCGTCGTGACCGTAGAAATCCAGGCGGAAGATGACCCCGAAGCGGTCGCGCAGCGGCGACGTGAGCAGCCCGATGCGCGTGGTCGCGCCCACCAGGGTGAAGGGTTCGAGGTCGATCTTGACCGACCGCGCGCCCGGCCCCTGGCCGATGATCAGGTCGATCCTGAAATCCTCCATGGCCGGATAGAGGACCTCTTCCACACTCGCCGGCATGCGATGAATCTCGTCCACGAAGAGGATATCGTGGCGGCCCAGGTTGGTCAGGATGGCCGCAAGGTCGCCGGTGCGTTCGAGCACGGGACCCGACGTCGAAACCATGTTCACGCCCATCTCCGCGGCCATGATCCGGCACAGCGTCGTCTTGCCCAGGCCCGGGTTGCCGTAGAAGAGCGTGTGGTCCAGCGCCCGGCCGCGCTCACGGGCAGCCTGAAGATAGACGGAAAGATTGGCCCGCAGGTCGTTCTGGCCGATGAACTCGGACAGCCGCTCGGGCCTGATGGCGTCGTCGGCGCAGCCGGTGGGGCCGACCTGCGGGATGGGAGGCGTGTCGAATTGCATCTGTCTTCCTGAAGACGGCTAGGAGCTTTTCGCCCGAGCGATGGCCTGCAAGGCCTTGCGCAGCGCGGCCGCAACGTCGAGATCCGGCTCGCGCTCCAAAACCTCGCGCACGAGGGGCGCGGCATCCTCTTCGCTGTAGCCCAGGTTGACGAGCCCGGCAAGAACGTCTCGAAAGACCCCTCGCGCCTGCTCCGGGGCCTTGGCCGCGTGGGCGGCAACGCCCTTCTTGTCCAGCTTGTAGCGCAGTTCGAGCAGCATCTGCTGCGCGGTCTTCTTGCCGATGCCCGAGATGCTCGTCAGGGCCGCCACGTCCTCTTCCATGACGATGCGCACGAGATCGTCGGGACCGTACTGGTTGACCACGGAGAGGGCCTTGCGCGGGCCAAAGCCGGAGATGGCGATCAGGGTGCGGAAGGCCTCGCGCTCCTCGCGGCTCTCGAAACCGTAAAGCTCGCGCGCGTCGTCGCGGATGACGAGGTGCAGGTAAAAAGCGACGTCCGCCCCGCGTTGCGGCAGATTGGCCAGCGTCTTGTGCGCCAGATGCACTTCGTAGCCCAGCCCCCCGGCCGTGAGCACGGTGCAGCCGCGCTCGTCCATCTCGAAAAGCGCGCCGCGAATGTAGGCGATCATCGGGCGGCTCCCGTCATTTGACGCACCCCGTCAGGCGGCGCATGCGCCGCTCGTTCAGATGGCACACGGCCACGGCCAGGGCATCGCTGGCGTCGGCGGGAAGCCGACCGGAAACGCCCAGCACGCGGGCGATCATGAAGGCCACTTGGTCCTTGTCCGCACGGCCCACCCCGACCACGGCCTTCTTGACCACCGTGGGTTCGTAGGAGGCCACGGGCAACCCGGCCACGGCGCAGGCGGCCATGGCCGCGCCGCGCGCCTGCCCGAGCTTGATGGCCGACATGGTGTTGCGGCTGACGAAGACGTTCTCCAGGGCCGCTTCCACCGGGCAATGCCGGACGATGAGCGCGCTGAGTTCCGTGTGGATGCGGCCAAGGCGCGCGGCCATGTCCGCCGCGCCAAGGGAAATGACTCCGGCGTCGACAAAGACGAGCCTGCCGCCGTCGTCGCGGACCAGCCCGTAGCCGGTGACGCGCGAGCCCGGATCGAGCCCGAGCACCACCAGGGGCGGGTTCGGTCGATCCGAGGGCGCGGTCACGTTCAGCCTTCCATCTCCGCCAGCACTTCGTCGGGCAGGTCGAAGTTGGCGTAGACGTTTTGCACGTCGTCATTGTCCTCAAGCATGTCGAGCAACGCCAGGACCTTCCGGCCGGTCTCGGCGTCGACCGGGACGGTGTTCTTGGGCAGCATGGTCACCTTGGCCTCGGAATAGGCCAGGGAAGCCGCGTCCAGGGCCTGCTGCACCGCGCCGAAATCCTCGAAGGCGCAATGCATCTCGAAGACCTCGCCCTCATCCTTCACGTCCTCGGCTCCGGCTTCGAGCGCGGCTTCCATGAGCTGCTCCTCGGTGAAATTCTCCGCCGGGAAGAGGAACATGCCCTTGCGCTCGAACATCCAGGCCACGGAGCCGGACTCGCCCAGGTTGCCGCCGCGCTTGCCGAAGATGTGACGGATTTCCGCCACCGTGCGGTTCTTGTTGTCCGTGGCGGTCTCCACGATCACGGCCACGCCGCCGGGGGCGTAGCCCTCGTAGAGGATCTCGTCGAGCTGCTCGGCCTGCAGTTCGCCCGTGCCCTTCTTGATGGCCGTCTCGATCTTGTCCTTGGGCAGGTTGATGGACTTGGCGTAGCTGATGGCCTGGCGCAGGCGGTTGTTGGCCGCCGGGTCGCCGCCGCCGAGCCTGGCCGCGAGCATGAGCTCCTTGGCCGCCTTGGTGAACAGCTTGCCGCGCTTGGCGTCCTGTGCGCCCTTCCTGATCCTGATGTTGGCCCATTTGCTGTGTCCGGCCATGCGAATGCGTCTCCTAGGGATTGTCCGCGTCCAGGCCCTTGTAGCCCAGACCGATGATGAATGTTTCCTTGCTCTCCTCGCGGGAGCTTTTCGGCTTGAATATCTTGACCGAGGTGAATGCGCGGCGCACGTCGTCGACAAAGGCCTTGGTGTCCGGCCCCTCGAAGTTCTTCACCACGAACCCGCCGCCCTGTATCAGGACGAGCCGCGCCAGCGCAAGGGCCTCCTGGCAGAGGTTCATGGAGCGCGCCTGGTCGGTGAACTTGACCCCGGTGGTCTTGGGCGCCATGTCGGAGATCACGGCGTGAAAGGGCTTCCATTCGTCCAGGAGGGCCGAGAATCCGGGACTGCGCTCGAACACGTCCTCCACCAGGAAGGTCACGTTCTCCGGGAACGTCGTGTCCGTTTCCTGGATGTCGCAGCCGAGCACCCGGCCCGAAGCCCCCA
This sequence comes from Alkalidesulfovibrio alkalitolerans DSM 16529, assembly GCF_000422245.1. NCBI lineage: Bacteria > Pseudomonadati > Thermodesulfobacteriota > Desulfovibrionia > Desulfovibrionales > Desulfovibrionaceae > Alkalidesulfovibrio > Alkalidesulfovibrio alkalitolerans. Next base: position 35,311 of record NZ_ATHI01000006.1, on the reverse strand, counting down.
CGACCTTGGCCGCGTAAAGCGTCCACGAGCCGGGGGCCGCGCCGAGATCCAAAACCTTCATGCCGGGCTTGAGCAGGCCGAAGCGGTTGTTGATTTCCTTGAGTTTGTATACAGAGCGGGCAGGATAACTCTCCTGCTTGGCCTTCTTGAAATAATGATCGCGATAGGTTTTCATTTCATCCGCATCCAGCCGCGACTCTACAGAAAACCCTCCCCGGAGTACAGCCCATGACACGCCCCGAACGCCTGAGCATCACCGCCGAAAACGGCAGGCCCATGGCCCTGCAGGAAGGCGAGGGACAGTTCGAGGCCCTGGGCGCTGGCGACCAGCTCGTGGTTTTGGGCCTTGGCCCGGACCCGGCCCTGCTGGCCGAGCTTTTGCCCGCCGAGGGGGTGTTCTACGTGGAGCACCCGGACTTCGAGGCCGCCATGCCCGCGCGCTGGGTCGCCTCCATCCCCGCCACCTGGGAACGCATCGGGCCGGAGCGCGCCGAAACGGCCCTTGGCAAGGGCTGCCGCGTCCTCATCTACAGGCCGAACCTGCGTCTCTTCCCATCGTTTTGGGGCAGGCTCTGGGCCAAGGCGCAAGTGGCTTCCATAGCTCCAGGCCCGGCCACGGCCGAGGTCTGGCTGCCCGCGCGAGAAACCTCGCTGCTTGCGGCCGAACTCACGGACGCCTTCGAGCAGGCCGGATTTTCCGTGCGCCACCTGGACCCAGGGCACACGGCCACGGCCATCCCGCGCCTGCTGCGCGAGGCCACTCCCGCCCTGTTCCTGAGCGTCAACTTCGCCGGACTGGACGCCTGGGGCGAGACCTTCCGGCTTTTGCAGGCCGCCGGGACGCCCGTGGCAGTGTGGTGCGTGGACAATCCCCTGCACCTGCTCTCGGGGCTCAGGGCGGGTTTTTGGCGCGAGACGCTTTTGTGCATCACGGACGACTCCTTCACCGCGCCGCTCATGGAGCTTGGCGCGCGCGCCGTGGCCCATTTGCCGCTTGCGGCCTGGCCGCGCTTCGCCGCCACGGCGCAGCCCGGCGAGCATGCGGACCTGCGCGACCGCCTAGTCTTCGTGGGCCGTTCCGAATTCCCCGACCGCGCGGGCTTTTTCTCCGGGATACAGTTGCCGCCCGACGCCCGCGAGACCGCCCTGCGCATGATCGCCCGCGGTCAGCGGCCGGACTACGCCTGGTGGCTCAGGGTGCTGGACGCGGGCCCCTTGTGGCCCGGCCGCGCGGCCCGCGAACCGGGCCTGGGCGCGGAGGAAAGCGCGCAGGCGATGCGCGCGGCCTGTCTTCGCGCCTGCGCGCGCAGCCTGCCCCTCACGGTTTACGGCGACGACGGCTGGGACGCGCTCGTGCCCGAACTTTCCGACCGCCGCGACCCCGTGGACTACTACGGCCCCCTGGCGGGAATCTACGCCGCCGCCGGGGCCGTCCTGAACGTCACGAGCCTGCTTCTGCCCGCCGGGCTCACGCAGCGCCATTTCGACGTCTGGGCCGCGGGCGGTTTTTTGCTCAGCGACGCCACGCCGGGCCTTGGCGTCTTTCCGGTGGAGCTTTCCCGGCCCATATCCTTCGCCAAGCCCGAGGAAGCCGTCACCTTGTTCGGCCACTTCGCCGCCCACCCGGAGGAGCGCGCCGACCTCGCCGGGGCCTGGCGCGAGCACATCCTGGCTCACCACACCTATGCGCACCGGGTCCGCACGGTGCTCGACCTCCTGGGCATCTCCGCTCCTTGACCCATCTTGCAGACGACCTGATTCATTCAATAAGCCATAAAACCGTCATTTCGGAACGTTACCAGTTTCCCGACGCGCCCGCTCCGGAAATTGTTGCCCTTTGGCGTGAAAAACGTCAGGTTATGGACCATGAGCGTGGCCCCGACCGCGCCCCTCTGACGCAAGCGAGCGCCTTTGGGCGCGAGGAGGACCGATGCGCCGCAGGGAATTTCTCAAATGGCAACTCTCCGGAGCGCTGTGGCTGGCCGCCGGAGCGCCGTTCATCGACCCGCGACCGGCCCTGGCCGCGACGCCGGACATCGCCGTGGCCACTGGAGAAGCCAGGGCCGCGACGCACGCGGCCGTCAAAATGCTCGGCGGCATGAAACGTTTCGTCGCGCCCGGCCAGCGGGTGCTCATCAAGCCCAACATGAGCTTCGCCACGGAAGCGGACTACGGCGCCAACACCCACCCCGAGGTGGTGGCGGCCCTGGCCGAGATGTGCCGCGACGCGGGCGCGTCGAGCATCCTGGTCATGGACAACCCCCTCTCGCAGCCCGAGGAGTGCATGGTGCGCTCGGGCATCCGCGAGGCCTGCCGCGACATCGGCCGCGACATCGTGCAAGCGCCCACGGCCAGCCGCTTCTTCCGCGAAGAGGACATTCCCGGCGCGCTCTCCATGGGCGCGAACGCCTTTTTGCGCGAGGCGCTTGAGGCCGACGTGATCATCGCCGCGCCCACGGCCAAATCGCACGGCTCCACAGGCGTGAGCCTGGGCCTCAAGGGCATGATGGGCCTCATCTCGAACCGGGGCGTGATGCACTGGCGCTACGATCTGGACACGGCCATCGTGGACCTGAACACCAAGCTGCGCGCGGCCTTGACCGTCGTGGACGGAATATACGTCCTGACCACGGGCGGCCCATATGGCCCCGGCAAGGTCGTCAAGGCCGACACGGTCATCGCCTCGGCCGACATCGTGGCCGCCGACGCTTACGCCGTGGAGGCCTTCGAGTGGTACGGCCGCAGCTTCGAGGCACGGCAGGTCAAGCATCTGCGGCTGGCGCACGAGCGGGGGCTTGGCCGCATGGACGTGGCCGCGCTGAACGTGCAACGGATCGCGCTCTGAGATGACTCTGCGCGGCGCGGTCCAGGCCGTCTCCCTGGCCGCCTTCGTCCTTCTGGTTCTGGGCGCGGCCGAGGCCCTGCTGGGCCAGCCGGGCCGTGACCTCTTCGTGCGGCTCGATCCTGCGGCCGCGCTCGTCACCCTCCTGGCCGACCGTTCGTTGACCGTGAAGATCGCGCCGGGACTCGTCGTGCTGGCCACGGGACTCGTGCTCGGCCGCGCCTTCTGTGGCTTCGTCTGCCCCCTGGGCGCGACCATCGACGCCACGGACCGGCTGCTTCGCCACTTCCGGACCTCGCCGCCGCGCCTGCCCGCGTGGCCCAAGTTCGCCGTGCTCGCGGCCATGCTCGCGGCCGCCGCGTTCGGCGTGTCGCTGGCCTTCGCCGCCGCCCCCTTGCCCCTGGCCGCGCGGCTCTACGGCCTGGCCGTGCAGCCGCCCCTGGCCCTTGCGGCCGACCTGGGACTGCATCTTTTCGCGCCGCTGGCCCGCGAGGCCGGAATGCTCGGCCTAGCCTACGCCGAAATCCCGGTGCCGGCTTACGACACCCTCGTTTTCGTGCTGGTCTTTTTCACGCTGGTCATCGGGGCGGGAGCCTTCGTCCGCCGCGCCTGGTGCCGGATGCTCTGCCCGGCCGGGGCCGGGCTCGGCCTTTTGGCCCTGGCCTCGCCCTTCCGGCGGCGCGTCTCAAGCGCCTGCACGGCCTGCGGCCGCTGCGCGCGCGTCTGCCCGTCCGGGGCCATTCAGCCCGGGCCAAGGCAAGACTTCGCGGCCACCCGCCATGTGGAGTGCTTCGCCTGCCTGCGCTGCCGCGACGCCTGTCCGGAGCGGGCCATATCCTTCATGCCCAGGGCGGGTAGGAACGCGGCCACGACCGCCCCCACGGGCTCGCCCGGATTCTCGCCGCTGCGCCGGGCCATCATCGGCGGGGCCGCGACCGGCGCGGGCCTGGCCGTGCTCGGCCTCGCCGGTCCGGCGCTCGGACGGCCAGCAGGCGTGGTGCGCCCGCCCGGCAGCCTTCCCGAGGACGATTTCCTGGCCCGCTGCGTGCGCTGCGGGCTGTGCGCCGCGGCCTGTCCCACGAACACGTTGCAGCCCGCCTGGTTCGCGGCCGGAGGGCTCGGCCTCTTCAGCCCGGTGGTCACGCCCGCCGTCGGATTCTGCAATCCCGCCTGCCACGCCTGCGCCCCGGCCTGCCCCACTGCGGCCATCCTGCCCCTGGGCGAGGAGCGCACCTTCGCCAAAATCGGCACGGCCGAAGTGGTGCGCAAAAAATGCCTGGCCTGGGAGGACAAGAAGAAGTGTCTGGTCTGCGACGAAGTCTGCCCCTACGACGCGGTGGACCTGAAACCCGAGCCCGGCAATCCCGTGGCCGTGCCGCACGTGGACGAAAAGCGCTGCGCGGGCTGCGGCTTTTGCGAGCGTTACTGCCCGGTGCCGGGCGAAAAGGCCATCGTGGTACGGCCAAAAGACGCCATCCGCCTGCGCCGGGGCAGCGCGGCCCAGGCGGCGCAGGCCCGCGGCCTGCGCCTGGAGTTCAAGCCCAAGGAGCCCGGCGCGCTCGTCTTCGACGAGGACTACGAAGGCCTGCCGCCGGGCTTTTCGGAATAGCTCCGCCATCCTCACACTACCGCTTCCGCCCGTTTGGCTTCCCCCAAAACCTCTTTCAGGCCCGCGCAGCGACGCGCCTGCCATCTCTCCAATATTTATCCATGATTCTAGCCTATTAGCTCAGGATTGACCGTCCAGGTTTTTTTTACATGCCCGCGCGCACCCCCCTTGACACCCAAGGTGGCGAGGCGTACTTGCAAATTCTGAGTGAGTACTCAGTACAAATTTTGACGAGCAGAGGAATGAAGAAACGCGATCTGATCATCGACAACGCAGCCTGGCTGTTCGCCCACAAGGGCTTTCGCGACACCTCCACGGCCGAACTTGCCGAATTGGCCGGGGTGGCCGAAGGCACGATCTTCTATCATTTCGGCAACAAAGAACGCTTATTCCTGGCCGTGCTCGAAAACATCAAGTCGCGAATCCTGGCTGAGTTCGACACCTATTTCAGTGACGCCAGCTTCGAAAACGGCGTGGAGATGGCACTCGGCGCGGTCAGCTTCTACATCTATCTCGCGGGCAGGCTCGAAAGCCGCTTTCTGCTCTTGCACCGCACCTTCCCCTACGAGCTCGCGCGCAGCAACCCCGTCTGCCGAGAGACCCTGGAGGCCATCTACAACGCCGTGGCCGACATCTTCGAAGACGCCGTGGCCCGGGGGATCGAGGATGGCTCCGTGGACCCTGAAGTGAATCCCCGCAAGACCGGGCTCCTCCTCTTTACCATGGCCGACGGCCTGGTGCGCTTCAAGACCAACAACCTGTACGACGCCGGAGCCCTCTACGGGGAACTCATGGCCTCGTGCAGGCGGATGATCGAGGGACGAAGCGGCTGCGCTTCGAATGAATCGACCGAATCATGACAGGTGGGACCATGCTGACGAAAATCTTTCCTTTTCTCGACTGGTTCAAGGGGTACGGAGGGTCGGCGCTCAGGGCCGACGCCTTGGCCGGACTCACGGTGGCCCTGGTGCTCATCCCGCAATCCATGGCCTACGCCCAGCTTGCGGGCATGCCAGCCTACTACGGGCTCTATGCGGCCCTGCTACCGCCGATGATTGCGGCACTCTTCGGCTCCAGCCGACAACTCGCCACCGGACCGGTGGCCGTGGTTTCGCTCATGACCGCCGCCTCTCTCGCCCCGCTGGCCACACAGGGCAGCGAGCACTACATCGCCTACGCCATCCTCCTGGCGCTGCTCGTGGGCGTCTTCCAGCTTCTTCTGGGCGTGCTCAAGCTCGGCCTCGTGGTCAATTTCCTCTCGCACCCCGTGGTCGGCGGCTTCACCAACGCGGCCGCCATCATCATCGCCACTTCGCAGCTTTCCAAGATGTTCGGCGTTTCAGTGGACACGGCCGAGCACCACTACGAAACGATCATGGCCGTGGTCTCATCGGCCATCAATTACACCCACTGGCCAACATTCCTGATGGGGGCGCTGGCCTTCGCGCTCATGTTCGGCCTGAAAAAGACCATGCCCAAAATTCCAGGCGTCCTCGTGGCCGTGGCCCTGACCACGCTCATCTCCTGGGCCTTCGGTTTCAACCACGACACCCGCGCGCCGCTTTCATCCGTGCAGTCCTCCGAGGCGGTGGAACTCGTCCAGCGCTTCAACACCGCCGTCACGAGCGTCACACCCCTGGCGGAAAAGAGAACCATGCTGAACGCCCAACTCGACCAGGCTCAAGCCTCGGGCGACGGCCTGCTGGTTCTGGACGTCAAGCATCAGCTCGACGTGCTCGCCGTGGAGATGACTCGACTGCAGGAAGAGGCCCACCTGCACCGCGAGAGCCTGCGGCTGATGCTTTTCGAGGGGGTGGATCAGGGAAGCGGACTATCCTTCTATCCCAAGGGTGAAGTACCGGCCGGTCTCTCCGGCGACGGCCGCACCTGGAGAATCAGGGTTGGCAACAGGCCGATCGACGAACGCGGCCTGCTCATGACAGGCGGCGGGGCCATCGTCGGCTCCATTCCGAGCGGCCTGCCCGACTTCTCGATTCCTGCCCTCGATATCCCTGTCATCCTCAAGCTCTTCCCCTACGCCGCGATCATCGCCCTGCTCGGCTTCATGGAGGCCATCTCCATCGCCAAGGCCATGGCCGCCAAAACAGGCCAGCGGCTGGATCCGAACCAGGAACTCATCGGCCAGGGCATGGCCAACATCCTCGGCTCCATAGGCCAGAGCTACCCTGCCTCGGGTTCCTTCTCCCGCTCGGCCGTCAACCTTCAGGCCGGAGCGCAGACCGGATTCTCCAGCGTGTTCACGAGCCTCGCCGTGCTCGTCGTTCTCTTTTTCTTCACGCCTCTGCTCTACCACCTTCCCCAGAGCGTGTTGGCGGCGGTGATCATGATGGCCGTCATCGGCCTGATCAACGTTTCCGGTATCGTGCACGCCTGGAAGGCACAGTGGTACGACGGCGTCATTGCCCTGATCTCGTTCCTGTGCACCCTGGCCTTCGCCCCGCATCTGGACAAGGGCATCATGGTCGGCGTCGCGCTTTCGCTGGCGGTGTTCCTGTACAAGAGCATGCGGCCCACCGTGACCTCTCTCTCGCGCACAGAGGACCAAGCGTTGCGTTCGGCTGGCCTGCACGGCCTCAAGGAGTGCGCCTATATCGACCTGATCCGGTTCGACGGCCCGTTGTTCTTCGCCAACGCGAGCTTCCTGGAGGACCAGATCACCTCGCGCATGAGCGCCAAGAAGGATCTGAGGCATATCATCATCGCAGCATCGGGCATCGCCGACATGGACGCCTCGGGCGAGGAAACTCTATCTCTGCTCGTGGACCGCGTTCGCAGCGCGGGCATCGACATCTCGCTTTCGGGCGTCAATGAATCGGTCATGAAGGTTCTTGAACGCACCCACCTCATCGAAAAGATCGGCCGCGACCACGTCTATCCGACCATGGATCGCGCCGTGTGTTCCGTCCACGCCGAGGCCCATCGCGACAGTCGCGAGGAGAATTGTCCGCTGACCAATGTCTGCCGCCTGGCCTAGTCCAAGCGCGAGAATCAAGGAGGAATCCCGTGTCCGTCATTTCCATCTTCTCCGCCGCATACTGCTCCGCGGACCAGGTCGTTGGCGAGGTCGTGGATCATCTCGGCTGCCGACTGCTCGACGATGACTCACTCTGCCAGGACGCGGCCCGGCTTGCCGGCGTGTCCGCCGACAAAATCCAGCGCGCCTTCCATGCCAAGACGTCGGTCTTCAACAAATTCACTCATGAGAAGGAACGCGCCGTGGCCTGGCTCAAGCTCGCCCTCGCCCAGGCCATGCAGGACGACGGCCTGTTGATCTCGGGTTTCGCCAGCCTACTCGCCCCGCGCACCGTGACCCATGCACTGCGCGTTTGCCTCGTGGCCGACACCGAGTACCGGCTGGGCGAGGCTGCCAAGTCGGGCGTCTCCGAAAAGGAGGCCTTGCGCCGACTGCGCGAGGCGGACGAGGACGCCGCCGCCTGGGCCGAAGTCGCGTGTGGCTTCAAGGATCCGTGGGACAGCGCCCTGTATGATGTGGTATTGCCCATGGACAAAAAGCCCATCGCGGAAGCCGGGTCGATCATCGTCCGCAGCGCGGCCAGGGAGGCCCTGGCCGTGACCGAGGCATCACGGGCGGCGGCAGCCGACTTCCTGCTCGCAGCGCGTGTCGAGGCCGTGCTCGTGGGCGAAGGGCATACGGTCGGCGTCGAGGCCCGAAACGGAAACATTACGCTGAGCATCAACAAAAACGTGCTCATGCTCGGTCGGCTGAAGGAGGAACTCGCCCGCATCGCCAAGAGCGTGCCCGGCGTGGAAGACGTGGAGACCAAGGTGGGCAAGGACTTCTATCAGGCAGACATCTATCGCCGCGCGGACTTCACGCTGCCCGGCAAGGTGCTGCTCGTGGACGACGAGCGGGAGTTCGTCGAAACCCTCTCCGAACGCCTGCTCATGCGCGACATGGGCTCGGCTGTGGTATACGATGGCGAGTCGGCCCTGGAGATGATCGAGGCCGACGAGCCGGAGGTCATGATCCTCGACCTGAAAATGCCCGGCATCGACGGCATCGAGGTGCTGCGCCGCGTCAAGCAGACCAACCCGGCCATCGAGGTCATCATCCTGACGGGGCACGGCTCGGAAGCCGACCGGGAGCAGTGCATGGAACTCGGCGCCTTCGCCTATCTGCAAAAGCCCGTGGACATCGACAAGCTCTCCGAAACCCTCAAGGCGGCCAACGAAAAGATCCACGCCGCCCGCAAGGACTAGGCCAGACACAGGACGCGAAGGGAGAAGGCAATGCCTCTCAGTCATCACATCACGCCATCCTTTTGGAACCGCGACGACATGAAGTCGCATTTCAAAAGTCTCTTCAACTACCGCAAACTGTGGCGCTTTGCGGTCCTGCTCACCCTTGGCGTCAGCCTTCTGCCGCTTCTGGCCGTGGCCGTCATCGATTACACCATCACCGAAACCGCGGCGGAGCAGGAGACCGTTCTCAGAACCTCGCGCCTGGTCTCCAACACCCGGCGCATCATCGACGCCTTCTTCGACGAACGCCTCCACGCGCTCATGTTCATCGCCGCCGACAACACCATGCCGGATCTCGCATACGAGAGCCGCCTGTGGGATGTTCTGCTCCACCTGCAAGGAAGCTTCGGCGGCTTCGTGGATATCGGGGTCATCGACGCCAATGGCCTGCAACTGAACTATGTCGGCCCTTACAACCTGCTAGGCCGCGACTACTCCAAGCAGGACTGGTTCCAGAAGACGTTGCAAAAAGGAACGTACATCAGCGAGGTTTCCACGGGATTTCGCGGCGTTCCGCACATCTCCATTTCCGTGCGCAAGGACCTGCCCGGCGGCGAATTCTTCATCCTGCGCGCGACCATCGACACCGATCGCTTCAACCAGATAGTCAAGGGACTTTATCTCGCCTCCAGGGGCGACGCCTTCATCATCAACCGCGACAGGGTGTTGCAGACCCCCTCGCGCAATCATGGCGACGTGCTCACGACGATCGACCTGCCCCTGCCGCCATGGTCGGCATCCAGTGAAGTCATAGAAATCAAGGGGGAATCTGGGCGCCTGTTGAGCATCGGCTACGCCTACATCCACCGGACCCCATTCGTCCTGGTCATCGTCAAAGACCGCGACGAACTGCTCAGTTCCTGGCATTCCTCGCGCAGGAGCCTGCTCGGCTTCCTCTTCATCAGCATCGGCATCATGGTGCTCGTGCTCGTCGGCGTCGCCACCATGCTCGTCAACCGCATCCATCTGGCCGACCTGCGGCGCGTCCAGGCCCTGCGTCAGGCCGAACACGCGAGCAAGATGGCCTCCATCGGACGGCTGGCCGCAGGCGTCGCCCACGAGATCAACAACCCGCTGGCCATCATCGGCGAAAAGGCGGGGCTGATGAAGGACATCTTCGTCTTCGAGGGCAAATACGCCCAGGACAAGCGCCTGATGGGGCTTGCGGACTCCATCCTGGCCGCGGTGGAGCGCGGCGGCGCGATAACCAAGCGGCTCCTCGGCTTCGCGCGGCACATCGACATGAGCGTCAAGAGTGTCGACGTTCTCGAAATCATCAAGGAATGCCTGGAGTTTTTGCACAAGGAAGCCGAATTCCGGTCCATCGAAATCAACGTACAAAGCGACGAAAACGTGCCGGTTTTCGAAAGCGACCACGGCAAGCTCCAGCAGATATTCATCAACATTTTCAACAACGCCTTCGCGGCCATGTCCGAGGGAGGCCACCTCAACGTCCACATCACTCCGGGCGAAGGCGAGGTGGTCGTCCACATCTCCGACGACGGTTGCGGCATTCCCAAGGAAGACCTTGGACACATCTTCGAGCCCTTTTTCTCCACGAAAAAGGGAGAAGGCGGCACAGGACTGGGCCTGTCCATCACATACGGCCTGGTACAGGAACTCGGCGGCCGCATCGAGGTCGAAAGCACCGTGGGCAAGGGAACGACCTTCCATGTGCATCTTCCGACCACGCGCCCGCCGAAAAAGGAGTAGCCCATGCATGTTCTGCTGGTCGATGACGAAGAAGAACTGGTCTCCGCGCTCGCGGAACGCCTCTCCTTTCGAGGGATGGACGCCGACTGGGCCTTGAGCGGCGAAGCGGCCATCAAGGCCGCCCGATCCAAGCACTACGACGTTGCCGTGCTTGACATGAAAATGCCTCGCATGGGCGGCATCGACCTGATGCACGAGTTGAAGGACATCCAACCCGGAATGCGCTTCATTTTCCTGACAGGCCACGGCTCCATGCGCGATTTCAAGGCCGGGACGGCAGAGGCGGGCAGGGCATTCTACCTCGTCAAGCCCGTGCCCATCGAACTTCTCCTAGAGAAGATCCACGAGGCCACGAAAACGCAGGAGACGTGAGCCATGAACAGCGCGCCGTCCAACGCAGCCTCGGCCGAATTCCAAAGACTGGCCTTTTTCGGGCGCATCAGCGCCTCGGTATCGCACGACATCAAGAACTGCCTGGCCGTCATCAATGAGAACGCCGGGCTTTTGGAAGACATCGCCCACCTTGCGAGCGCGGAACGCCCCCTCGATCCCGGCCGCGTCGTCGCCACGGCCTCCAGGGTCAAGGAGCAAGTACGCAAAGCGGACTTCATAGTGAAGAACATGAACACCTTCGCTCACAGCGCGGACAAGCCCGCCATGACCTTCGACCTGTGCGAGAGCGTCACCCTGCTGCTCGATCTTTCCGCACGGCTTGCGGCTCGCAAGGGGGCGAAGATATCCGTGACGCTGCCGAGCAAACCGCTGATGATCTCCGCGAGTCCTTTCCGCGTCATGCAGGCCCTTTTTGGCTGCATAGAAATGGCATTGGCCCAGGCCGGAGAGGAGGCCCGGCTGACAGTGAGCGCCGCATCGACTCCCTCGGGCGCTCAGTTGCTCGTGGAGCGCGACGCATGGAACGGCCACCCCCTCGCGGCCGAGGTCGCGGAACTCGCCGAAACGGCGGGCGGTGTCGTGTACCTGAATGAAAACGGTTCAATCGTGCTCGAACTGGGCGAGACCGGAAATTGCTCCTGTCCGTCCATGGCCCGCACGTAATCCTTACCCTCTTATATCAAGGAGAAATGTCATGTCTGAGAAAGTGCTGCTGGTCGACGACGACCCCGAATTCCTGTCGGTCATGGCGGAACGCATGCGAGGCAGGGGCATGGATGTGGCCACGGCTGCTTCGGCCGCCGAGGCTTTGGATCTGGCGCACAAGGAGTCCTTCGACGCCGTGATCCTGGATCTGCAGATGCCCAAGATGGACGGCATCGAGGCGTTGAAGGCCCTCAAGGCCGACCAGCCTGAAGCGCAGATCATCTTCCTCACCGGTCACGCCACCGTGGAAAAGGGCATCGAGGCCATGAAGCTCGGCGCCATGGACTTCGTGGAGAAGCCCGCGGACCTGAACAAGCTCTCCGAGAAGATCAAGAGCGCCAAGGCGCATAAAATGATCATCGTGGAGAAGCAGACCGAGGAAAAGATCCGCGACATCATGGTCGGCCGCCCCTGGTAGAAGGCCAGGGGCGAAAACGGGCGGGGCGTCCGGAGATTTCCGAACGCCCTGCCTGCTCTCGCTCGGCTGCCTGTTCGCCGGGGATTAGGGGGCTGTTGAGAAACTCACTTTTGCAGGCCGGTCAAAAAGCTTCAGATGCAAGGCGCAAGAAAAGTTCAAGGCCGACGCGTATTTCGCATACGCGAGGGTTTGAACTTTTCGCAGCAACGCGGCAAATGAGACTTTTTCACCGGCCTGTTAGCGGCCCCTGAAATAGATGCCCTTCATGCGGCGCACCAGGGCCACGTCGGGCTCGTGGGGATTTTGGCACGGCGGGCAGTCGGGCAGGGCCACGCGGGCCGCGAAGGGCGAACCGCACAGCAGCTTTTCGGCCGCATGGCGCAGAAGCGGGGCGAGCGAGAGCACGTCCTCGGCGTTGTAGGCCAGCATGGTCTCCAGCACCCGCTCGTCGCGGGTGTCGAGAAAGCGCTTCCAGAGCAGCACGGCGAAGTAGCCGTCCACCCCGTCGAGTTCGTCGCGGCCAAGGCCGAGCGCCTTTTCGCAGCGCTTGAGCCCACCCGAGAGCCCCACCCGCTTCAGCAGATAGCGCAGGTCCACATGGGCCTTGGGCAGCGTTATCCGCATCTCTCGCTCGATGAAGGGTGCGTCGAAGGCCTTGCCATTGAAGGTCACGAGCAGCTTGTAGGCGCGAATGTCGTCCTCGAAGCGTTCGAGATTGCGGCCGTGCACGTAGGTGCGCACGCTTGTGCCGTCGAACAGGGCGATGGAGGTGATGTGGTCGAGCCCCCGGCCAAGGCCCGTGGTCTCGATGTCGATGTAGGCCGTGGCCTGGGCGAAATGGGGCCACAGCCGCCAGTGCTCCTGGGCGGGCAGGCGCGCGGCGAAGAACTCGGCGTCGCCCGCGGCCAGGCGCTCGCGCGATTCGTCGATGAGCGCGGCGGCCTGGGCGTGGCGGTGGGGGGTCATGAGGCCGTGGGCCTGGGTAAAGGCGTCCCAGTCGAGGACGCCCGCGGCCCAGAGCTTCTCCTCGGTGCGCACCCCTATTCCGGGCAGATGGCAGAACGTGTTGGGCAACATGGCCCGCATTCAGTAACCATCGCGCCCGGCGCTGGCAAGCAGGGAATCGGGGAGCCCCCTCCCTTTGTCAGGCACCGGAAAAAATCGTCTGCCCCTATCCCCGTTTGCTGATGAACCGGCTGTTCTTGGGCTGGCGCATGCCGGCCGCCTGCTGGTAGCCGCCGAAACGTTTGGCCTCCTTGCTCGTGCGCACGAGGTCCTCTTTCAATTCGGCGTGCAGCCGCTTGGCCTCCGTGGTCAGGCGGCCCTGCATGTTCCGCAGTTCCTTGAGCTTCTCGATCAGGTCGTCCTGGGTCGTGGGCTCGTTCTTCATGGCCAGCACGCGGCGGATCAGTTCGCCGCGCTCGGCCGAACTCTCCTCGGCCCTGGCGAAATCTCCCTCATTCAGATAGCCGAGCTCGGCCTCACTCAAGGCCAGAGCCTGATCCAGCAGTCGCAGCTTCTCGGACATGATGCGCCCCTTTCCTACTGGACGTCGCGAATTTCCTCGCGAAGCTTGGCGATAATGTTCTTCCAACGCTGCACAGCCGGGACGTACTCGTATTCGAGCAGGTCGGAGAGCAAAATCCAGTCCTCGTTGCCCATCACGTCGAGCATCTCGGTGAAGAGGTTGGAAAGCTCCTCAATGGCGGCGGTAAAGGGCTTGTGCTCGCGCAGGGTGAACTCGTCGCGCAATACGCCGACCATGCCGAAGAAATCGCGCGTCACGTCGAGCAGATCCTGGAGCATGTCCAGGGCCTCGGCGTCGTCGGCCTGACGGAACAACGTCGCGACCTGATGCGCGCCCGTGTCCATAATGGTCACGACCTTGTACAGCTCGCGGGTGATGTTCACGGCCATCTCGGTGGTGCCCATGGTCACGATCTCGATGGACTCCACCTCGGAGGAGGGGATGTCCTCGGCTTGGTGCGGGTAGATCTCGGAGAAATTTTCCTTGTTGACCAGCACGTCGGTGACGATGCGGTCGTTCATGTAGGAGTCTTCCATGACCTTGAGCAGAATCTGCTCCAGATTCTGGAACGACTTGATGTCGATGGTTTTTTCGTGGCCGTCCACAACGATCATGCTTCGCTCCTCCATTGGGTGGCGGTTGTTTTCCGCCACTTCAATTCAAGAAACGTGCCGTTATTGACCGATGTGTCGTGCGAGCGCCCCGAGGCCGTCGCGGTATCGTTCGAGGAGCGCCAGGAACTCCGGCAGGCGGCCTCCCTGCTCCTCGCCCTGCCCAGCCAGAAGCCAGCCCAGGGGGGCAAGGCGCGGGTCGGCCTGCAAGAGCGCGGTCAGGCGCTGCCAGTAGGCCAGGAACTTGGTCTTCAGGGCCGGACGCGGGGAGTGGATGAGCAGCGCGCCCTGGCTGCACAGGAGCGCGAGCACGGTGCAGGCTTCGGCGAGCGTGGCGGCAAGCGCGGCCCGCGCCTCTCCAGAGAGAGGCGGCAGGCCGTCGAGCGCCGGGGCGCGCGCTCCGTCAAGGAACTGACGATAAAAGGCGCGCTGCGTGAGCAACCAGGCCTGGCGGTCGTCCATGCCGCCGCCCAGGCGGTCGAGCGCAAGGTAGCCGGACGTGTCGTGGCCCGTGATCCAGGCGCGTGAGCCGGGCGGCGGCGCATCGCCCCACCTCGGTCCGGCAAGGCGCGCGGCCGCGGCAGAAAAAACGCCCTCGGGACCGATGGCCCGGCGGCAGGCCTCGTCGTGCGCGCAGGCCGCACCGAAGGCGCAGGGGTGGCAGACCATGTCCGGCTCCAGGCACAGGGCTCCGGGTTGGTACGGCCCGGTGTCGAAAGCCTGGGCCGTGCACAGGAACACGGCCAGCACCGGCGCGCCCATCCCGGCCGCGAGGTGCATGGTGCCGGTGTCGTTGCTGACCAGAAGGCGCACGAGGCCGAGCACGGCAGCCAGCTCGGGCAGCGTGGTGCGGCCCACGAGCGAGAGGTGCGGATGTCCAGCCAGCACGGCGTAGCGTTCGGCCAGCCGCGTCTCGTCCGGCCCGCCGAGCAGCACCGGCAGGGCGGCGCATTTTTCCCAAAGCAGGCCGCCCAGGCGGGCAAAATATTCCAGCGGCCAGCGGCGGCGGTCCTCGCTGGCCCCCAGTTGCAGGGCCACGAGACCGCCGGGAGCTTCGGGCGCTTCGCGCAGCAGTTCCTCGGCCTTCAGGCGCACGGCCTCCTCGGGCTGTGCGAGCGAAAGGACGCGCGGCCTGCCCGGCGCGGGCAGACCGGCCACGCGGCAAAAGATGTCCGCGACGTTGAAGGGGCTCGTGCCGCGATGCCTGCTCGCGGTCTGCAAAAAGGCCGCCCAGGGGCTCTCGTCGCGGGCGAAGCCCTCCGCGTCCAGCCCCAGGCCCACCTGCCGCGCGGCCTCGAAACGCCGGGCCAACAGACGGCCCGGAAGCGACGGCGTGATGTTCGCCACTACTTCGGGCGCCACCTCGCGTTCCAGCGAGTCGGCAAAGCGCCAGAACTCGGCCAGCCCCTGCCGCCAGTCCGCCCCCGGCGTGAAGAGAAACCGTGAGCCGGGCACGGGTCGAATGCTGGTCACGCCGCGCAAAAGGCGGGCCGCCTGGCTGAAGTTATCCAGGACCGCGAGGTGGACCTCGAAGCCCTGCTCCGCAAGGCCCGTGATACAGACCTGACTTTGCACAAGGTCGCCGAAGCGAGTCAGGTTGACGAGCAGAAGACGCATGACCGGTCAGTCTTGCACACCGCGTGCCGCGCGTACGAGTTGCAAAAGCTCGCGCGCCGCCTCGCGCGGGGAGAAGGCCGCGCACAGCGCCGAGACTACGGCCACGCCGTGGGCCCCGGCCCGCAACACCTCCATGGCGTTGGCGGGGCCGATGCCGCCGATGCCCACCACGGGCCGTCCGGCCAGCCCCACGACCTCGCCAAGCCCCGAAAGACCGAGCACCGGCGCGGCGTCGGCCTTGGTCGCGGTGGGGAAGACCGGCCCCGCGCCGAGATAGTCCACCGGAAAATCGCGCGCGGCCCGGGCGAGTTCGGGCGTCTCCACGGAGAGCCCGATGATCGCGCCGGGCCCGAGAATGGCCCGCGCGTCGGACGGGTGCATGTCCGATTGGCCCACGTGCACGCCGTCGGCTCCGCAGGCCAGGGCCACGTCGAGGCGGTCGTTGACGAGCAGCGGCACGCCCAGAGGCGCAAGCGCCTTCTTCACGGCCCTGGCCAGTTCCACGAACTCGCGCGTGCCGGCCTCTTTCTCGCGCAACTGCACGAGCGTGACCCCGCCCGCGGCGGCCTCGGCCACCACGTCGATCAGGGCGCGCCCGCCGCACAGCGGCCGATCCGTGACCAGATACACAGAGAGATCGAAGCGCTTCACGTCTCGTCCCCGAGCAGGCGGCGCACCGAGGCCGTCTTGGCCGCGAGCCTGCCGCCCGCGCCCTGGCGCGAATCGACCTTCAAGGTCAGGTAGACGCGCGGATGGCGCTCGCGAAGGACCTCGTGGCAACGGCCGACAACGGTCATGACCTCGTCCCACTCGCCTTCCAGGGTTGTGCCCATGGGGCCCAGCTCATGCGCCAGACCGCTTGCGCGGATGACATCCACGGCCAGGGCCACGGACTCGCTCACGCTTTCGCCCGCGCCAATGGGAAATATCGACAACTCCGCCAGCACGCTCATGACTGTCTCCCGTGATGTCGTTTCCTTCATGACTAGTACCGCATCACGGCCAGCGCAACCCCTGCGCCGCGCGGCCCGATGCTTTACTTCGCCTTCGTGCTTTTGTAGCTTGAGGCGCTCGTTTTCCAACCCCTGCGTCCGGCGCGGCCGGGCGCGCTACCCATGGAGGTTTCTCAATGGCTTTGTTCACCCCGGAGGAGGCGCTGGCCTATCACGGCAAGGGCCGCAAAGGAAAGGTGGAAGTCGTTCCCACCAAGCCCTGCCTGACCCAGAAGCACCTCTCCATGGCTTACACCCCCGGCGTCGCCCTGGCCTGCAAGGCCATCGAAAAAGACCCCGCCCTGGCCTACGACTACACGACCAAGGGCAACCTCGTGGCCGTGGTCTCCAACGGCACCGCGGTGCTCGGCCTTGGCAACATCGGCCCGGCCGCTGGCAAACCGGTCATGGAAGGCAAGGGCGTCCTGTTCAAGGTCTTCGCCGACGTCGACGTCTTCGACATCAACCTGGACTGCAAGGATCCCGACAAGCTCATCGAGATCGTCAAGGCCATGGAGCCGACGTTCGGCGGCATCAACCTCGAAGACATCAAGGCGCCCGAGTGCTTCCACATCGAGGAAACCCTCAAGCGCGAGATGGGCATCCCGGTCTTTCACGACGACCAGCACGGCACGGCCATCATTTCCGGCGCCGGTCTTCTGAACGCGCTGGAGATCTCGGGCAAGAAAGCCGGGGATATCGTGGTCGTGGTCTCGGGCGCGGGCGCGGGAGCCATCGCCTGCACCAAGTTCTACGAGGCGCTGGGCGTGAAGCGCTCCAACATCCACATGTTCGATTCGCGCGGACACCTGCACAAGGGCCGCTCCGACCTGAACGAACACAAAATGGCCTACGCCCAGGACAAGGCCCTGCCGTCCCTGGCCGAGGCCATGAAGGGCGCGGACTGCTTCCTGGGACTTTCGGTGGGCGGCATGGTCAAGCCCGAGATGGTGGCCGCCATGGCCAAAAATCCCATCATCTTCGCTTGCGCCAACCCCGATCCGGAAATCCCCTACCCCGACGCCAAGGCCGCACGCCCCGATGTGATCATGGCCACGGGCCGTTCGGACTTCCCCAATCAGATCAATAATGTGCTGGGCTTCCCCTTCATCTTCCGCGGCGCGCTCGACGTTCGCGCCTCGACCATCAACGAAGAGATGAAAGTGGCTGCCGCCCAGGCCCTGGCCGCCCTGGCCAAGGAACCGGTGCCCGATTACGTGAAGAAGGCCTACGGCGTTTCGGAGATGGAGTTCGGCATCGATTACATCATTCCCAAGCCGCTCGACCTTCGCGTCATCGAGTGGGAATCCCCGGCCGTGGCCAAGGCCGCCATGGACAGCGGCGTCGCGGCCAAAACCTTGGACCTGGATGCCTACAAAGTCGAGCTGCGCGAGCGCTTGGCCGCCTCGCGCGCCCGCATGGAATCCTTCATCGCCAGCTACGGGCTGGACATCTAGCCATTTATCCTTTCCGTGCAGCGCGGCCTGCCGTGCTGCACGGAAAGGATTCTTCCTCGCTAACCGATCGACTCCCCGCGCGCCCGAAAATTATCATTCCTCCACGCACGGGAAAGGACTACGCAGGAATCAGGCGGCGTGAAGGGTCGCCGTGGAAAACGATTTTCCGTTTTCCCCTGAAACGATTCATGATAGCGGATGATGCATGGGCAAGATCAAGGCAATCGTGGACGCGGCGCAAATCCTGTTTGCCGAAAAGGGCTACGAGAACACCCCCGTGTCCGACATCGCCAAGGCCGCAGGCGTTGCAGGCGGCACCGTCATCTACCATTTCAAGAACAAGGAGAACCTGCTCTTCATCGTCACTTGGCGTGTGCATTACTCCCTATTCAAGGCCACCCTCAAGAGCCTGACGCCCGCGCGAAGCGGGCTTGACGCGGCTCTTTCCTTCGTAGCCGCCTTCTTCGAGTACCTGCGCAAGCGAGCCGGGGAATTCCAACTCATCCTCAAGAACACGGCCTACGACACCCTCGACGTGAACGCATTCCCCAACGCCGACCTGAAGCTCATGCATCTGCGTTATCTGCGACTGCTGCAGGAAGGCCTGGAGCGGGGCATCGAGGACGGCTCCGTCCGTGCCTGCGATCCCATGTCCGTCTCCCACGTCATCTACGCCATGCTCATCGGCGCAGCCCGGCTGCACCTTTCGCATGGAGAGGATCTGGAGAACTTGGCCGCCGAATCCATGGCCTTCGTGCGCGCCCGCCTGGAAAACCCCGCGCCCGCTTTGGCGTGACCTGAAAAAAAACAGACCTGCGGCCCTCTTGCCGACCTCCGGGGAAAGCCGCGTCAGCGCAGCAACGTGAGCCGTGCAGGCAACTCGCCCTGCGCGTGCACCCGGCCCACGACGTGGGCGGGTTCTCCCGCCTCCGCGAGCATGCGCAGGGCGTCCGGGACCTTTTCCTCGGGCACGGCCAGCACCAGACCGCCGGAGGTCTGGGCGTCGAAGCACAAATCCGCCCTCAGTCCGTCCACTCCCGGCTCGACATGCACGGCGCTCGCGCAAAATTTGCGGTTGGCGTGGCTGCCTGCGGGCAAAAGCCCCATGGCGGCGAGGTCCAGCGCCTCGTCGATGACCGGAACGTCGGCGCTGGCAAGCGCGATGGAGACGTTCGAGGCATGGGCCATCTCCAGAAGATGACCGCCCAGGCCGAAGCCCGTGACGTCCGTTGCAGCGCGAAGCCCGAGTTCGCGGATCACTCGGCCGCCCGTGGCGTTCAGGCGCGAGGCCCAGGCGATGAGCAATTCCTCGAAGCGCTCGAAACCCTGCCACTTCGCCTTCAGCGCCGTGGACAAGACGCCCGTGCCCAGAGGCTTGGTAAGGATCAGCCTGTCGCCGGGCAAAAGCCCCTTGTTGGTGGCCACGCGGTCGGGATCGACCACGCCCGAGACCGCCAGGCCGTACTTGGTCTCGTCGTCCTCCACGCTGTGCCCGCCCGCCGGAACCGCCCCCGCCTCGAGGACTTTGTCTCGGCCGCCGCGCAGGATGTCCGTGAGGATTGCGCGAGGCATCTTCTTGATGGGGAAGCAGACTATGTTCATGGCACACAGCGGCTCACCGCCCATGGCGTAGACGTCGGAGAGGGCGTTGGCCGCCGCGATCTGCCCGAAGGCGTAGGCGTCGTCAACGATGGGCGTGAAGAAGTCGACGGTCTGGACAAGTGCCTTGCCGCCTGGGAAGGATAGGACGCACGCGTCCTCGTTGCCTGCAACGCCCACGAGGAGGCGCGGGTCGGCGACGGTGCCGAGCGCGGCCAGTACTTCCTCCAGGTCCCCGGGAGGAATCTTGGCCGCTCAACCGGCGGCTTTAACAGTATCCACCAGGGTGATGCGTTTTTCGCTCACGTGGCTTCCCCGCGTCCGGGAGCGGACGCCGTCAGAATATGTTCGACGAAATGGCGGTAAGCGGGCATCAGGCTCCGCCGCACGTTGCGCACGAGGTAAAACTCGCGCGACATGTCGAGTTCGGGCACACTGACGGCGGAGACCTCGCCCCGCTCGATGAACCCGGCCGCGGCCAGACGCGAGGTGACGCTGACACCGAGGCCGCCGCGCACGCAGTTAATCGCGGCTTCGGTACTGGCGACCGAAACCACCACCCGAAGCGAATCGATGACCGCTCCCCTCTGTCTCAAAGCGATCTCCAGGGTCTTACGTGTGCCCGACCCGGCCTCCCGCATGATCCATGGCCATTTCAGGGCTTGCTCAAGCGTCGCATCGGCTCCGATCTCCACGGCAACAGAGGGGGGAGCGATAAGCACGGCCTCGTCGGAAAGGACGAGGTCGAATAGCAGGTCGGGATGATCGACCCGTGCGCCGCAAAGGCCGCATATCAGAGAGCCCTCCGTGACGCGTTCGATGACGGAGTCTGAGTCGCCGTTTTCGATGCGCACGCCGACGCCTGGATAAGCGGAGAGAAAGCCGCGCAACAGACCAGGAAGAATATATTGCGCCGGGATGGTGCTCGCGCCCACGACGATTTCGCCGCTCACGGAGTCGAGCAGAGCCTCGATGTCTGCCCGGGCGTTCGCGAGGCTGCGGAAGACTTCGCGGGCATGGCCGTAGAGGATCTCCCCAGCCCTGGTGGCAAGCACCGAACGCCCCATGCGGTCGAAGAGCCTGACGCCGAGTTCGTCCTCAAGAGTGGAGATATGGGAACTGATGGTCGGCTGGGAAAGAAAAAGCTCCTGGCCAGCCTTGGAAAAGCTGCCAAGTTCGTAGACCTTGCAGAAAGCTTCGAGCCGCCTGATATCCATGGAGACGATACCATACATCAGGACAGTCAATATGGAAACAAAAAAGAAGGCAGGCCATCGGCCTGCCTTCCATAATCTCTTCGGGTGCAGAAACGCTACTTGTTTTCTTCGGACTCGGCCTTCGGGGCTTCCTCGGCAGGAGCTTCCTCGCTCGCGGTGGCCTTCTTCTTGGGGGCCTTGGGCTCTTTGGGCTCCTTAGGTTCCTTGGCGGCCTTGGGAGCCTTCTTGGCGGGAGCGGCCTTCGGCTCCTCGGTCTTTTGGACCTCGGGGGCGGCGGCAGGAGCCTCGGCGGCTCCAAGAGCGGTGAATTCGATCACGGCCAGAGGGGCGTTGTCACCCTTGCGGGGCTCGCCCAGGCGAACGACACGAGTGAAGCCGCCGGGAACGCCGACGAACTTGGGGCCGATCTCGTCGAAGAGTTTCTTCACGAGCTGGTGGTTCTCCAAGACCTTGTAGGCTTGGCGGCGGGCGTGCAGATCGTTCTGCAGGGCCAGGGTGATGAGTCCGTCGGCCACCTTGCGCAGTTCCTTGGCGCGCACAACGGTCGTACGGATGCGGCCATGGGTGATCAGGGAACGGGCCATGTTGCGGAACATGGACTTACGGTGGGACGGCTCCATCCCGAACTTCTTGCCGGACTTTCTATGCCTCATTGTTCTCTTTCCTCTTCAACCATTCCTGGAGTTTCTCGTCGAAGCCGTCGATCCTGGTTCCGAACTCCAAGCCCATGTTGTCCAGGACGCGACGAATCTCCTCCAGCGACTTGCGGCCGAAGTTCTTCGTCTTCAGCATCTCGTTCTCGCCACGCTGCACGAGCTCGCCCACATAACGGATGTTGGCGCTCTTCAGGCAGTTGGTGGCGCGAACCGAGAGTTCGAGTTCGTCGATGGACTTGAAGAGGTTCTCGTTATCCTCGCCTGAGCCGGAGTGACCGGAGCGCTCGTCCTCGGAGGTCAGCTCATCGAAGTTGATGAAGATGGTGAGCTGGTCCTTGAGGATCTTGGCGCTATAGGCGATGGCGTCCTCAGGAGTCACGGAGCCGTCCGTCCAGACGTCGAGGATGAGCTTGTCGTAGTTGGTCATCTGTCCGACACGGGCCTGCTCCACGGTGTAGGCCACCTTCTTCACGGGAGAGAAGCTGGCATCCATGGCGACGAGCCCGATCTCCTGGGGTTGGTCGTGCATCTCGGCCGGGACGTACCCCTTGCCCATGCGCACTTCCAGGGTGATCGTGAACTCGATGTCGTCGGACAGCGTCGCGATGTGCTGATCTGCGTTGAGCACCCGGACGTTCTGATTCTCCTTGATGGCGGCAGCGGTGACCGCGCCCTTCTTGGAGGCGGAGAGAACCAGCGTCTGCGGTTCGTCAGTGTTCATGGCCAGGCGGACGGACTTCAGGTTCAGGATGATATCAGTCACGTCTTCGATCACGCCGGGAATGGTCGTGAACTCGTGATGCACACCCTCGATACGGGCGGACACGATGGCCGCGCCCTGCAACGAGGAGAGCAGCACGCGGCGAAGCGCGTTGCCGATGGTCGTCCCGAAGCCGCGCTCCAGGGGTTCGCAAACGAACCTGCCGTAGGTGTTGCCCGTCTTGGCATCCTTGACCAACTGCTCGGGCTTGACCAATTCGGACCAGTTGCGCGAATTGATGAACTTGTCGCCTTGCTGAATGAGCATGTCGTCCTCTTACTTGGAGTACAACTCGACGATGAGCTGCTCGTTGATGGGGTGCTGGATGTCTTCACGGCGCGGGGTCGCCTTGACCACGCCCTTGAAGTTCTCCCCATCCACCTCCAGCCAGTCGGGACATCCCCGACGGGCGATAACCTGCTGGGCTTCTTGGATCACGGGCACCTTGCGGGACTCCTCGCGCACGAGGACCGTGTCTCCGGGCTTGACCTGCATGGACGGAATGTTCACCCGGCGGCCGTTGAGGCTGAAAATGCCATGGCGAACAAGCTGGCGCGCCTGGTCACGGGAGTTGGCGAAGCCCATGCGGTAGATGACGTTGTCCAGGCGCTGCTCAAGCAGGGCCAGAAGATTGTGGCCGGTGACGCCTTTCTTGCGGTCGGCTTCCTGGAAGTACAGGCGGAACTGGTTTTCCAGAACGCCGTACATGCGGCGGACCTTCTGCTTTTCACGCAACATGACAGCGTAGTCGCTCATCTTCACGCGGCCGCGGCCATGCTGGCCAGGGGCGTAGGGACGGCGTTCGTAGGCGCACTTGTCGGTGTAGCAGCGGTCGCCCTTCAAAAAGAGCTTGCCACCTTCACGGCGGCAGACCCGGCACTTGGGACCATCGTAACGAGCCAAGACTGAATCCTCCCTCGGTTAGACGCGGCGGCGCTTCGGCGGACGGCAGCCGTTGTGGGGAATGGGCGTCACGTCGCGGATGAAGGTGACCTTGAAGCCCGAATTGTTGATGGCCCGCATGGCGGCCTCACGACCCGAACCAGGGCCCTTGACGAGAATGCCCACGGACCGCATGCCGTTTTCCTGTGCCTTCTTGGCGGCGGTTTCGGCCGCCACCTGAGCGGCGAACGGGGTAGACTTGCGCGACCCCTTGAAACCGCTACCGCCCGAAGATGCCCACGACACCACGTTACCCCTCATGTCAGTGAAGGTGATGATGGTGTTGTTGAAGGACGCCTGGATATGGGCGATCCCCGTGGGAATATTCTTCTTTTCCTTCTTCTTCGTCACACGGCGCGCTTTGGCCATGACCATTACTCCACAGTCGAAATTTCGCGAAACGCAAACGGAATGGATTTCCGCTTACTTGCCTTTTTTCTTGCGACCCACCACACTCGGACGCGGCCCTTTACGGGTGCGGGCGTTGGCATGGGTGCTCTGACCACGCACCGGCAGGCCCTTACGGTGCCGAAGGCCCCGATAGCAGCCGATGTCCATGAGGCGCTTGATATTGGTCGTGATCTCGCGGCGCAGATCGCCCTCGACCTTGTAGCTGCTCTCGATTTCCTTACGCAGCGTGTTGACCTCGTCATTGCTCAGGTCATCGGCGTTCTTGGTCCACTCGACGCCGGTGGCGTCGCAGATCTTGAGCGCGGTGGTGCGGCCGATCCCGTAGATATAGGTCAGGGCGATGTCCAGCCGCTTCCTCGGCAGTTCGACTCCAGCGATACGAGCCACTCAAATTCCCTCGCTAACCCTGGCGCTGCTTGTGCCTGGGGTTTTCGCAAATGACGCGCAACACGCCCTTGCGTTTGATGATCTTGCACTTGGGGCAAATCTTTTTGACCGACGGTCTCACCTTCATGACCTTGTCTCCCTCTCGTCGTCCGCCCGCGTCACAGGCTCAATATCTCGGGACCGTCTCCGGTCACCACCACGGTGTGCTCGAAATGTGCGGCCAGGCTTCCGTCCCTGGTGACCGCGGTCCACTTGTCGTCCAGCACCTTCACTTCCGGGGATCCCAGCGTGACCATCGGCTCGATGGCCAGGACCATCCCTGCTTTCAGCGGGATGGAGGGCGAACCCTGCGGAACAAAGTTCGGCACTTCCGGCTTTTCGTGCAGGTTGCGGCCAATGCCGTGCCCGACAAACCGCCGTACGACATGCATCCCTTTGCCCTCCACGTACTCCTGGATGGCCTTGGAGATGTCGTACAGGTCGTTGCCGGGCCTCGCCTGCTCGATGCCGTGCGCCAAGGCGCTCCTGGTGGCATCGAGAAGGGCGTTAGCCTTACCTGAAACCTCGCCGACTGTAAAGGTCTTTGCGGAATCACCGTAAAAACCTTCGTACACCACGCCCATGTCGAAACTGACAATGTCGCCGTTCTTGAGGAGTCGATCGGACGGAAACCCGTGCACGATCTCCTCGTTGACGGAGCAGCACAGCGCGAACGGAAACCCGTGGTAGCCCTGAAAGGCCGGACGGACTCCGTACTCGCGGCACTTGGCCTGGGCGATTTCTTCAAAGAGCATGGTTGGGACACCCGGCCGCACGGCTTTTTCAAGGGCGTCGAGTATGCGGGCCACTATGCGATTGGCCTCGCGCATTATCCTTATCTCGGCAGCATTCTTCAGAAAGATGCCGCGATACTTCTTCACCTAGCGCCTGCCCTTGACCCTTCCGGCCTTCTCCATAAGTCCCTGGTACTGCCGCGAGATCAGGTAGGATTCGAGTTGTCCCATGAAATCCATGGCCACGCCCACGACAATCAGCAGCGACGTGCCTCCGAAGTAGAACGGGACGTTGAATTGCGCGATGAAGATCATTGGCAGCACGCAGATGATGGAGATGTAGGTCGCACCCCAGATGGTGATGCGCGACAACACGCGATCAATGTATTCTTTGGTCTTCTGGCCGGGGCGGATGCCGGGCACGAAACCGCCGCTCTTCTTGAGATTCTCGGCGATCTGGTTCGGATCGAAGATGATCGCCGTGTAGAAGTAGCAGAAGAACACGATCAAGGCCACGAAGATAACGTTGTAGATGAGCGCGTCGGGAGCAAACCAGGTCGACACGGTCTGCAGCCACTCCACTCCGGAGAACTGGGCGATGGTGCCCGGAAACATGAGGATGGAGGAGGCGAAGATGGGCGGAATGACGCCCGCAGTGTTCAGCTTGAGCGGCAGATGCGAGGTCTGGCCGCCGTACATCTTTCTGCCCATCTGGCGCTTGGCGTACTGGATGGGAATGCGGCGCTGGGCCCTCTCGGCCGTGACGATGGCGATGAGCACGCCAGCCATGATCACGGTCAGGATAAGCAAAAAGAACACGCTCATCTCGCCCGCGCCGACAAGCTGGAAGGTATTGATGAGCGCACGGGGCAAGGTGGCCACGATACCCGCAAAAATGATCAACGAGATGCCGTTGCCAAGGCCCTTGGCCGTGATCTGCTCACCAAGCCACATGACCAGAATGGTGCCCGCCGTGAGCGTGAGCACAGTGACCATTCTGAATCCCCAGCCCGGTTCGAGCACCACGGGCAGGCCCGTGGGGCTGGTCATGCTCTCAAGGCCGATGGCGATGCCGAGACCCTGGATGATCGTGATCAGCACCGTGCCGTAGCGCGTGTACTGGGTGATCTTCTTGCGGCCCTCGGCACCCTCCTCCTTCTGCAGTCTGGACAGCTCGGGGCTGACGACCGTGAGGAGTTGCATGATGATCGAGGCCGAGATGTAAGGCATGATGCCCAGGGCGAAGATCGAAATACGGGACAGGCCGCCGCCAGAGAACATGTCGAACAGCCCGAAAAGGGTGTTCTGCATGCTCTCGAAGAATTCGGTCAGAGCCGCCGTGTCCACACCGGGAACGGGGATATGGATGCCGATCCTGTAGAAAGCCAGCAGGGCAAAGGTCCAGAGCAGTTTTCTGCGCAATTCTGGAAGCTTGCCTATGTTCTCGACACCTAACGCGGCCATGTCCCCTTCCGTCGTTTATGCTTCGAGGGCCTTGGCGGAGCCGCCGGCCTTCTCGATCTTTTCCTTGGCCGTGACGCTGAAGCGATGCGCTTCGATGGTCATGGAGGCGGCAAGCTCGCCGCGTCCCAGGATCTTCACGGGAAGATTCCGGGAGCACAGCCCCTTGGTGTAGATGTCCTCAAGGGTCACCTCGGCCTGGCCCTCGAAGGCCTTGGCCAGGGCGTCAAGATTCAACGCAGCGTATTCGACGCGATTGAAATTCTTGAAGCCGCGCTTGGGCAGGCGACGCTGAAGGGGCATCTGGCCGCCTTCGAATCCAGCCTTGACGCCGCCGCCGGAGCGGGAACGCTGGCCTTTATGGCCCTTGCCGGAGGTCTTGCCGAGACCCGAACCACGGCCGCGACCAAGGCGTTTCTTGGTCTGCCGCTCCTCGGGGAAGGGATAGAGTTCGTGCAGTTGCATTATTCCTGAACCTCCACCAAATGGGCGACATGCTTGACCATGCCGCGCATGGCGTCATTGTCGGGATAGATCTTGGTTTGCCGGATGCTGCGCAGCCCCAGAGCCTCGAGCACCTTGCGCTGTTTCGGCGTGGCGCCAATGGCGCTGCGCGTGAGCGTGATCTTCATGACGGGCGCTCCCTTATTTCCTCGGCGTGGACAAGGCCTTGCCGCGGATGTCGGACATGGCGTCGGCGCTGATGATCGACGCTAAGCCGGCCAGGGCCGCCTTGACCACGTTGTGGGGATTGTTGGTGCCGATGGCCTTGGTCAGGATGTCGCTGACGCCGGCGGCCTCCATGATCGCGCGCACCGGGCCGCCGGCGATGATGCCGGTACCCTTGCTCGCGGGCTTGAGAAGCACATTGGCGGCGCCGAATTCACCCAGGATCTCATACGGCAGGGTGCCGTCGATCAGGGGAACCTCGATCATGTCCTTTTTGGCGCGGTCGGAGGCCTTGCGAATGGCCTCGGGGACCTCGTTGGCCTTGCCCAGGCCGCAGCCGACCTTACCCTTGCCGTCGCCGACCACCACCAGGGCGCTGAAGCTGAAACGACGGCCGCCCTTGACGACCTTGGCCACGCGGTTCAGGTAGACGATCTTTTCGATGTGTCCGGTATCGTTGGTCTCGGCCATGACGGCTTCCACTCCTTAGAATTTCAGTCCGGCTTCCCGGGCGCCCTCTGCGAGCGACTGGATGCGGCCGTGGTACTTGTAGCCGTTGCGGTCGAACACGACGGCCTCGATGTTCATGGCCTTGGCCTTCTCGGCCACGTCCTTGCCGACGACGGCCGCCGAGGCCTTGTCCAACTTGACGGCCTGCCCGGCCTTGACGAGCGAGAGCGTCGAGGAGGACAAGATCGTCTGCCCCGTGTCGTCGTTCACCAACTGGGCATAGATGTGCCGGTTGGAGCGGAAGACGACCAGCCTGGGCCGTTCGGCCGAGCCGGAGATCTTCTTGCGGATGCGCAACTTGCGACGTTTGCGCTGTTCTTCCTTGGTCAGCTTCATGGCGTCATTCCTTTTGTGGCATTACGGCGGCTATTTCTTGCCGCCGGACTTGCCGGCCTTGCGGCGGATCTGCTCACCCGCGTACTTGATGCCCTTGCCCTTGAACGGTTCGGGCGGGCGCACGCGGCGAATCTGGGCAGCCACCTCGCCGACCAGTTGCTTGTCGATTCCCATGATGGTCAGCTTGTTGCCTTCGGCCTTGGCCTCAATGCCCTTGGGCAGCGGGAAGTTCACGGGATGGGAGTATCCCACCGAGAGCACCACGCTCGCGCCCTGGACCTGAAGCTTGTAACCGACGCCCACGACCTCGAGCTCCTTCTGGTAGCCCTTGGTCACACCCTCGACGCAGTTGGCGAGCAGGGTGCGGCGCAGACCGTGCTGCTCACGCGCGGCACGGCTCTCGTCCACCCGCGTCAGACGCACGGTGGAGCCCTCGATCTCGTAGGCGATCTTCTCGTGACGCGGCGTGATCAGGGCGCCCTTGGGGCCCTTGATCTCGATGGTGTCGATTCCGACCCTCACCTCGACGCCGCTGGGCAGATCGATATGATTCTTGCCGATTCTGGACATGGTTCGATTCCCCTTACCAGATTTCGCAGAGCAGCTCGCCGCCGACCTTTTCGGTGGCGGCTCTCTCCCCGTCCATGACCCCCTTGGAGGTGGACAGGACACAGATGCCCAGGCCGTTGCGCACGCGCGGGATCTCACCAACGCCGACATACACGCGTCGGCCGGGCTTGGAGACCTTCTTGGTACCGGTAATGACCGGCTTGCCGCCTACGTACTTCAGGGTGACGACCATGTCGCGCTCGCCGACCTCGTAGTCGGCGATGAAGCCTTCATCCTTCAGGATGCGCGCGATGTCGGCCTTCATCTTGGAAACGGGCACGTTGACCTTGGCGTGCAGCCCCTGGTGCGCGTTGCGCAGCCGGGCCAGCATGTCGGCAACGGGATCACTCACAGCCATTGCTCATTCTCCTCACTACTGCCTTTCTCGACTACCAGCTCGACTTGCGCACGCCGGGCAGTTCGCCGCGCAGGGCCTTGTTGCGGAAGCAGATACGGCAGACGCCATACCTGCGAAGATACGCGCGCGACCGGCCGCAGATGGGGCAGCGGTTGTAGGCGCGGGCGGAAAACTTGGGCTTGCGGCGCGCCTTGACCATAAGAGAGGTGCGGGCCATTTCGAAACTCCTTATTTCCTGAAGGGCATGCCGAGCAGGGACAGGAGTTGCTTGGACTCCTTGTCGCTGGACGCGGTCGTGACAAAGGTGATGTTCATGCCCTTCACCCGATCAACTTTTTCGATGTCGATCTCGGGGAAGATGGTGTGCTCGCGGACGCCCATGGTGAAGTTGCCGCGTCCATCGAATCCCTTGTCCTGCACACCACGGAAGTCGCGGACGCGCGGCAGGGAGAAGTTCACCAGCTTGTCGATGAAATCCCACATGCGCTCGCCACGCAGCGTCACGCGGCAACCCACGGGCTGCCCTTCACGAAGCTTGAACGAAGCGATGGACTTCTTGGCCTTGGTGATCACGGCCTTCTGACCGGAGATACGGGTCAGCTCGTTCACCGCCTCCTCGATCAGCTTGTGGTTCTGGCTGGCCTCGCCAAGACCGATGTTCAGATGCACCGAGCGCAGCCGGGGGATCTGCATCGACGACTTGTATCCGAACTCCTTGGTCAGTTCGGGGGCGATCTTTTCCTTGTACAGCTTTTCCAGAGTCGTCATGGTGCTATCCCGCCTTGATGATCTCGTTGCATTTCTTGCAGAAACGCACCTTGGTTCCGTCCTCGGTGTAGCGGTACCCGACGCGGGTGGCCTTGGTGCAGGCGTCGCAAACGACGGCCACGTTGGACACGTGGATCGGGGCTTCCTTGTCCAGGATGCCGCCGGCCTGGCCGCTGTAAGGGTTGCCGCGGGTATGGCGCTTGACCACGTTCACCTTCTCGACGATGACGCAGTCCCTCTTCTTCAGGACCTTCAGCACCTTGCCGACCTTGCCCTTGTCCTTGCCAGCCAGGATCTGGACCTTGTCGTCCTTGCGGACGCGATAATTCTTGGCTTCCATGGTATTCCTCGCTCTCCTTCCCCGTTCCTCGGCCTACAGCACTTCGGGGGCCAGGGAGACGATCTTCATGAAGTTCTTGCCGCGCAGTTCCCTGGCCACGGGACCGAAAATGCGGGTGCCGACGGGCTCGAACTGCTTGGACAAAATGACGGCGGAGTTGTTGTCGAACTTGATGAAGGTGCCGTCGGGACGACCGATCTCCTTCTTGGTCCGCACCACAACCGCGAACATGACGTCGCCCTTCTTCACCTTGGCGTGGGGCATGGCGTCCTTGACCGAAACCACGATGATGTCGCCGACGCTCGCGTAACGACGCTTGGAACCGCCCAGCACCTTGATGCACATGACTTCCTTGGCGCCGGAATTGTCCGCGACGTCGAGCCGGGATTGAACCTGGATCATTGCCGTTTTCCTTTACGAAAGCTTAGACAGCTTTTTCCACGATCTTAACGAGATGCCAGCGCTTCCGGGCGGACAGCGGCCGGGACTCGACGATCTGCACCTTGTCACCGATGGCGCACTCATTGTTCGGATCGTGCGCCATGAACTTGTTGCGACGGCGGATGTACTTGCCAAGCAGCGGGTGCTTGACCAAGGTCTCGACGCTGACGACAATGGTTTTGTCGTTCTTGTCGGAGACGACCTCGCCCACGAATTCCCGCTTGTTGCTCTTCTTCTCGATCATGCGTGTCACCTACGCCTTGCCTGAATCGTTCTTCACGGTGAGGATGCGGGCGATGGACTGCTTCACGGCCTTGATGCGCTGCGTGTTCTCAAGCTGCGCGGTGGCGTGCTGGAAGCGAAGGTTGAAGAGTTCCTGGCGGAACTCGGCAAGCTTGGCGTCCAGTTTTCCAGCGTCCAGTTCGCGGATGGCTTTCATTTCCATCTTAGATCGCCTCCCTGACCACGATGGCCGTCTTCACCGGCAGCTTGTGCGCGGCGCGGGTCAGGGCGACCTTGGCCACCTCGATGTCCACGCCGGCGAGTTCGTACATGATCCGTCCGGGCTGCACCGGGGCGACCCAGCCGACAGGCGCGCCCTTACCCTTGCCCTGACGGACTTCGGCGGGCTTGGCGGTGATCGGATGATCCGGGAATATCCGGATCCAGACCTTGCCGCCGCGCTTGACGTGACGGGTGATGGCGATACGGGCGGCCTCGATCTGCTGCGCCGTGATCTTGCCGTGCTCAAGACACTTCAGACCGACCTCGCCGAACGAGACGAGGTTGCCGGTCTGCGCGTTGCCCTTGAGGCGGCCCTTTTGCCGCTTACGAAATTTCAGTCTCTTGGGAGCGAGCATTATTGTTCCACCTCATCCAGAATCTCACCCTTGAAAATCCAGACCTTGACGCCAATGACGCCATACGTGGTCTTGGCCTCGGCAAAGCCGAAGTCCAGGTCCGCGCGGAGGGTCTGCAGGGGCACGCGGCCGTCGCGATACCACTCGCTGCGGGCGATCTCGGCTCCGGCCAGGCGACCTGCGCAGGCGACCTTGATGCCTTCGGCGCCGAACTTGCGGGCAATGCCCACAGTGCGCTTCATGGCGCGACGGAAGGCCACGCGACGCTCAAGCTGGGTGGCGATGGACTCGGCCACGAGTTGGGCGTCGGTCTCGGGACGGCGGATCTCGACAACCTCGATGGCGATTTCGCGTCCGAACTTCTTGCGCATGTTGTCGCGGATTTTCTCGATCTCCACGCCCTTACGTCCGATCACGATGCCGGGACGCGCGGTGTGCACGATGATCCGGACCTTGCCGCCCGCGCGTTCGATCTCGATTTTCGAGATGCCAGCGTGGAAGAGCACCTTTTTCGCGTACTTGCGAATCTTGTCGTCCTCGAGCACGAAGCCGGGGTAGTCTTTCTTGCTGAACCAGCGGGAAAGCCAGTTCTTGTTGTACCCGAGCCTGAACCCGTAGGGATGTACTTTCTGACCCATGACGTCCCCTTAGCTCTCGTCAACCACGATGGTGATGTGGCTGGTCCTCTTGAGGATACGGTAGGCGCGGCCCATGGCGCGAGGCATGATCCGCTTCCAGGTGGGACCCTCGTTGACGATGACACTCTTGATGTAGAGCGAGTCCACATCCACACCGGGCAGTTGACCGGCATTGGCTATGGCCGAGCGCAGGACCTTGTTCAGTTCCTTGGCGGCCTTTTTGGGGGTGAAGCGAAGGACGTTCATGGCGTCCTCCACAGGCATCCCCTTGATGTTGTCGGCGACGAGCCGGGTCTTGCGCGGCGAGATGCGCACGAACTTGGCGACGGCTTTGGCTTCCATCGTTCCCTCTCCCTACTTCTTGCCCGCGGCCTTGGACTTCTTGTCCACCGAGTGGCCGAAGAAGGTCCGGGTAGGCGCGAACTCGCCAAGCTTGTGACCGACCATGTTCTCGGTCACGAAGACCGGGATGAACTTGCGGCCGTTGTGCACCGCGAAGGTCATGCCGACCATGTCCGGAAGGATGGTGGAGCGCCTGGACCAGGTCTTGATGACGCGGCGGTCCTGGGTCTCGGCGGCCTTTTGCACTTTCTTGACTATCGAGGCGTCCACGAAGGGACCCTTCTTCAGTGACCTGGGCATGTCCGGTTACTCCTGCTATTTCTCGCCGCGCCGCTTCACGATCAGCTTGGACGAAGACTTGTTCGGCTTGCGGGTCTTGTAGCCCTTGGTCGGCTTGCCCCACGGCGTGCACGGATGGCGACCGCCGGAGGACTTGCCCTCGCCGCCGCCCAGAGGGTGGTCGACGGGGTTCATGGCCACGCCGCGGACCATGGGACGACGCCCGAGCCAGCGGTTGCGACCGGCCTTGCCCAGCGAGATGTTCTCGTGCTGGATGTTGCCAACTTGGCCGATGGTGGCCACGCAGGCGGAAAGCACGTTGCGAATCTCGCCGGAAGGCAGCCGCAGCAGGGCGTACTTGCCTTCCTTGGCCACGAGCTGGGCATAAGTTCCAGCGGCGCGGCAAAACTGTCCGCCACGACCGGGCTGCAACTCGATATTGTGCACCACCGTGCCGGTGGGGATGCGACCGAGATGCATGGCATTGCCGGGTTTGATGTCGGCCTTCTCTCCGGAGAGAAGGACGTCGCCGACCTTCACCCCCACGGGGGCCAGAATGTAGCGCTTCTCGCCGTCGGCATAATGCAGCAGGGCGATGCGGGCGCTGCGGTTGGGGTCGTACTCGACCGCGGCGACCTTGGCCGGGATGTCGACCTTGTTGCGCTTGAAGTCGATGATACGATAAAGCTTTTTATGTCCGCCTCCGCGCCGACGGGAAGTGATCCGGCCGTAACAGTTGCGGCCGGACTTCTTCCGCAGTCCCTCGGTCAGGGACTTCTCGGGCGCCTTTTTCGTGATCTCCTCGAACGAGGAGACCATCTGGAATCGGCATCCGGCGGAGGTGGGCTTCAGCTTGCGCACGGCCATCGCTAGACTCCTTCGAAGAACTCTATCTTGTCGCCCTCGGCCAACGAAACGTAGGCCTTCTTGTATCCGGGCACCTTACCGACGACCTTACCGAACTTCTTGCGCGGCGAGGGGCTCTTGCGGACGACGTTGACGTCGGTGACCTTGACCGCGAAGGCCGTCTCGACCGCCTTCTTGATCTCGATCTTATTCGCCTTGTCGTGGACATAGAAGACCACCTGACCGCCCACTTCCTTGACGAACGTCGCCTTCTCGGAGACGGCGGGCTTGAGGAGAATCTGCGTGTAGTCCATCTTACTTCAACCTTTCCTCGACGCTCGTCACGGCCTCTTTGACCATCACCAGCTCGGGGTATGTCAGCACATCGAGAACGCTCAGTTGGTCGGCTTCGAGCACCTTCACGTGCGGAAGGTTCCGGGCCGAAAGAGCGAGAGTCTTATCAGGGCCGCCAACAACAATCAAGGCTTTTCTCAAGCCGAGCTTGCCAACCACGTCGGCGAAAAGCCGGGTCTTGATCTCGGGCAGGTCGAACCTGTCCACGACGGTCAGCTTCTCGCCCAGAGCCTTGGAGGTCAGGGCCATCTTCAGGGCAAGGCTCTTGACCTTCTTGTTGACCTTGATGTCGTAGGAGCGGGGGGTGGGGCCGAAGGCCACTCCGCCGCCGCGCCAGACAGGGTTGCGGCTGGAACCGACGCGGGCGCGGCCGGTACCCTTCTGACGCCACGGCTTCTTGCCGCCGCCGCTGACCTCGCCCCGTCCCTTGACCTTGTGGGTTCCGGAGCGAGCCGAAGCACGCTGCGCACGAACCACGAGGTTCAAGAGTTCGGGACGCACGTCCACGCCGAAGACATCGGGGGAAAGCTCAAGGCTTCCCACCTCGACGTTGTTCTGGTCGACTATCTTCACGCTCGCCATTGTCGTTACCTGCCTAGTCCTGCTTGCGGATCATCACGAGACCGCCCTTGGCGCCCGGCACCTGGCCTTTGACCAGGATGACGTTCTCCTCGGGGAGGATCTCGAAGATCTCGATGTTCTTGATGGTCACGCGGCGATCGCCCATGTGACCCGGCATGCGCTTGTTCTTGAAGATGCGGCCGGGCTGCGTGCGGTTGCCGATGGAACCGGGCGAACGGTGAACCTTCTCGGCGCCGTGCGAATCGCGCAGGCCGGAGAAATGGTGCCGTTTCATGACGCCCTGGAACCCTTTTCCCTTGGACGTTCCGGTGACCTTGACGACTTCACCGGCCTTGAACATGTCCACGGTCAGGTCCTGGCCGAGTTCGTACCCGTCGAGGGAGTCCACGCGGAACTCCTGAAGGGTGCGGTACAGTCCCTTGCCGGCCTTGGCCAAGTGGCCCTTGAGCGGCTTGTTCACAAGGCGCTCGGGGATATCCTCGAAGCCGACCTGCAGGGCGGTGTATCCGTCCTTCTCGGCGTCTTTGATCTGCACGATGGGGCAGGGTCCGGCCTTGACGGCGGTCACGGCGGTGACGGTCCCGTCTTCGGTGAAGACGCGGGTCATGCCGAGCTTACGGCCCAGAATTCCGAGTTTCGTCGCCATGGCTTCCTCGCTAGAGCTTTATTTCCACGTCAACGCCGGCGGGCAGCGAAAGCTTGCCCAGTGCGTCGACGGTTTGCGGCGTCGGCTCCAGGATGTCGAGAAGGCGCTTGTGGATGCGCTGCTCGAACTGCTCCCGGGATTTTTTGTCGATGTGCACGCTGCGCTGCACCGTGGTCTTGTGGATGTTCGTGGGCAGCGGGATGGGTCCGGCGATGGCCGCCCCCGTGTTCCGCGCCGTGTCCACGATCTCCGCCACGGCCTTGTCCAGAATGCGGTAGTCGTATGCCCTGAGCTTGATGCGAATGCGATCGCTGGTCATGGTCGCCATAGTGTTCACCCTACTCCACGATCTCGGAGA